>DYLA01000107.1 GCA_020722265.1 Anaerolinea sp. | reverse complement strand
ATATTATCTTGCACTGCGACGTTGACTTGCCGCATCGCGCCCTGCTATGGCGTTTCACGCAAGCGCGTTGATTCCGAATCGCGCTCTCAGTGCGAGAACTTGGAAAAACACACAGAGGAGAATATGGACGCATCGCTCATCAAACCGTCCGTTAGTCTCGGCTACAAATTACTCAGTGCCATTCTAAAGAGCCAAGTCAGTGTGTTCGCTTTTGGTGCTGAACGTGTTGGCAAGTCCTCTTTTGTCAGAAGGCAAGCGGGGTTGTCATCTTTGGCAGAAATCTTTGATGCAGGAACATCTTACGGAATTGTCCCTGAGACCGTTCGAGTGTTTCCCTTTCCTGCCGACCAAGATGTTTTTGTTAGATTGCTTTATCTGGATATTGGAGGGGGAGAAGGGCTTGAACTCATCCGACGTGATGAACTAAAAGCCAATCTACCTCTGGGCATTCTTCTTTTTCTCGACCATCGAGACACGGAAAATGTCGGAGCAGACAAAGAGCAGATTGACGATGGGACGATAGACCCTGTGCGAATGAAACGTCACCACGAGGTATTCAAAGAATTAACGGCCGCACTTCACACCTACCCGCAGATTCAGAAAGCCTGCAATACGTTGATTGTAGTCCTGAATAAGTACGACCTTTGGCGAAACGCGGGAGTCACCACAAAGGACTTTGAGAAAGAATTCCAATCCGATATTGAGCAACTTATGACCATTGGTAACATTCATCGTGTTCCGCCGTTCCTGAAGTGTAGCATCAAGACGGGAGAAGGAATCACCAAAATACTCAGAACATTGTTTAGTCTGTCGGGCTGGGAGATTCTGTTGCCGTTTGGCAAACGTATCCGATTCAAGTCGCAATTGATGAGGTGAACCCCGATGGACAAGTATGCAGTAGTAGCACTTTCGCCCAAGACAGTAGAATTTGTTCAGTCAGAAAGTCTCACTCCCCAAGAAGAAGAAATAATCTCGAACTACGCATTTCCTTTCGGTTCTGACTGGGGACGGGTAATAGGTGCGCGTTCTGCGAAAGTATTCCCGATTGGCAAGCAACGGGTCTGTTTGGCGTACACTGTTGTCATACGCACAAACAGTCAGCACCGCCGAGCGGCTTTGCATTGTCTTGCGTCAATTCGGGACTCTTTGCAGATTGACCGTCTGATACGTACTTATCCCGACTGGATTAACAAGGCAGTAGAGCCATTCGTTGAGAAGATACAAGACCGTGAAGTTGCAAAAGCGTTTAGGGAAAGTCTCTCTCTCCGAGTTTCCAATCCATCTTTGGGATGCGGATGTTTCTGGTTCGTGTGGTTATGGCATTGGTTACTCGCCCAATTTCATTTCGCAGTATCTCCCACGTTCACGTACCGTAATCCGCAAAGTTGGACAGAACGGGAGGAATATGCTCGCCGTTTGTATCTTGCAACTGACTGGCAACGTCAACTTGCGAATCTTCTTCGGCGAATCCCTTTGATAAGTAATTTGGTACCTGCACCAAGTTTTCCATCGCTATCAACGTTGTCATTGTCAAAGGGAGAATTCACAAATATCACAATCCTTGCGAATCCCACAAATCCTTTGAGAGAGTGAATTACGAACGAACTATCCGCCAGCGTGAACACACGCGCCACGACAACGGTATCGGTTGGCAGCGAAGTAACTTTTCCCAGCAATACACTTCGCGCGAAGATGGTTTGCAAGTCCGCCGTTGTCGGCGTGCTGAACCTTAGCGGAGCGAGGCGTCTGGTCGCAGCGAGACGCTTCGCTTTGTTCGTCTTGCGCGTCTAGAGTATTCCGCCACAGAGAAACCAGCCCAATGGAACACCAACCCGGCACAATCACTCTCATCGGGTCGGGCGAACTGGGCGAGGCGATGGCGAAAACACATCGTGCCATCCTCGCGCAAATCGAGCCGCCGATTCATGCCGTCTTTCTCGATACGCCGGCGGGCTTTGAGGTCAATGCCGACGAAATCTCCGCCAGAGCCGTCGCGTATTTCGGACAGCATTTTGACGTTGCCCTGGAGATTGCCTCTTTCAAGTCGAAATCGCGCGCCACTGCCCAGCAGGTCGCCGACGCGCTGCATCTCCTGCGCCGCGCGAATTTCATCTTTGCCGGACCCGGCAGCCCCAGCTACGCGATCCATCAGTGGCGCGGGTCTGCTGTCTGGGACACGCTGGTCGCGCGCTGGATGACCGGGGCGCACCTCGTCTTTGCCAGCGCCGGCGCTATCGCGCTCGGTTGTTATTCGCTCCCGGTGTACGAAATCTATAAAGCCGGTCACGCCCTCGAATGGATAGACGGACTCGACTTGCTCGGCGCGTTCGGTCTGAAAATCGCCATCATCCCACACTGGAATAACGCCGAGGGCGGCACGTACGACACGCGCTTTTGCTACATGGGCGAAGAACGCTTGCGGATTCTGCAAGCGCACCTTCCATTCGATGTCGTCATTCTCGGCATTGACGAGCATACCGCCCTCACGCTGAACCCCAGCATGCAACAAGGCATCGTCGGCGGCGTGGGGCGGGTGACGATACGCTATGCCGATGACGAAACGAGTTATCCCGCCGGCGCGACTCTCTCATTCGATCAGATGCGCGCGCCGCGTCTGGTCAACCCAGTCGGTGCGCCGGCGGTGCCCGCGACGTTGCCTCTCGCCGAGTCCAGTCCCGCTGTGCTCGCCACCACGTTGTATCTCGATCAACTGGCGCGGGCGATGAGAGAGACGCGCGAGCCGATCGCGCAGCGCGAACTGATCGAACGCGCCCACGCGACGATGCACGAATTCGCACAGATCGGGGGCGCGGAACGCGCGCACGCGCAGGAGGTTGCGCCGCTCGTCGAACTGCTGATTTCGATTCGCGCGCAACTGCGCGCCGCCAAGCAGTTTGCGCTTGCCGACCGCGTGCGCGAGGAACTCGCCCGGCTCGGCCTCCAACTCGACGACACACCGACGGGAACGATTTGGAGGAAAAGGGAGAGGCAATGACCCGAGACGAACTCCTGAAGGCGATGCGCCAAGCGCACGCCGATTGCCTGTCCGCGCTCGCGGACATTCCCGACGATGTGATGGCAACGCGCCGGGTGACGGACCGATGGACGCTGAAGGACCTTCTGGGTCACCTCGCGATGTGGGAACAAGTTGCCACCCAGTTCATCGCCGAGTACAAGCGAGACGGCGCGCCCCAGCCGCTAGGATTGCAGGACGACGCCGCTATCGACGCGCACAACGAACGCCAGGTCGCCCTCCGCCGCGATTGGCCGCTGGCGCGCGTGCGCGCCGAATTCGACGTGGCGCACCGCGATCTGCTCGCGGCAGTCGCGTCGTTGAGCGACGATGACTTGCGCCAGTCGCTGCCCGGCGCATGGCAAGGCGCGACGCTCGAAAATCTGATCGCGTGGAATTCGCATGAGCATCTGGCAGAACATCGAGAGCAAATCCGCCGCGCGCGCGGCGGTTGAACACGGAGGCGCACGATGAAAATCGCAGTGATGGCAGCCGGCGGAGTCGGCGGATACTACGGCGCGCTCTTGGCGCGGGACGGGCACGACGTGACCTTCCTCGCACGCGGCGCGCACTTGCAAGCACTGCGCGCGGACGGACTCGTCATCACCAGTCCGCACGGGGATTTCGCGATCCGACCGGCAAAAGCAACCGATAACCCAGCCGAAGTGGGTGAGGTGGACTGGGTTATCTTCGCAGTCAAAACATACGACACCGACACCGCCGCGCGGGCGATCCGTCCGCTGGTCGGTGCGCGCACGACCATCGTCACGTTCCAGAACGGCGTGGACGCGCCGGAACAAATCGGCGCGATCGTCGGGCGCGACCACGTCCTCGCCGCGCCAACGCAAATCGTTTCGAACATCGCCGCGCCTGGCGTCATCGCGCAAAAGAGCGCGTTCCGCATCTCCATCGTCGGCGAGGTGTTTGGGCAAGGAGTGACGCCGCGCGTCGAGCAGTTCGTCGCCGCGCTCGCGCACACCGGCGTAGATGCGACGGCGGTACCGGACGCGCGCAAACCGTTGTGGCACAAACTCGTCCTGATGGCGTCGGTCGGTGGTCTGTCCGCGCTCGCGCGCACCGAACCGTACGCGCTGTTGCAACTCCCAGCCGCGCGTGCGACCTTGCGCGCGGCGATGGAGGAGGTGTACGCGGTTGGCATCGCCAACGGCGTGCCGATGGACGCGGACATTGCCGTGAGGCAGTACGAATTCGCACTCAAGTTTCAAGCCGGGCAAAAGCCCTCCCTGTTGCTCGATCTGGAGCAGGGCAAGCGGTTGGAAATCGAAGCCCTCTCCGGCGCCGTCGTCCGACTGGGGGCGGCGAAGGGCGTGGCGACGCCGGTGCATCAGACGATTTACGTCGCGCTCCAGATGGACGATGAGCGGGCGAAACGCAGGGTGTAAAACCTAACAAGGATTTCTGCGAGAGATGAAGATCGTACAGGGATTTCGACACGAACGCGGCAACCATTGTGGCTCGACCTCGATGCGCGATTTGCTGCGCCACGTCGGTTTGGATTTGAGCGAGGCGATGTGCTTTGGGTTGGGCAGCGGGTTGGGGTTCTACTACTTTAACGACCTGCCCGGCGTCTCGCGCTTTTTTCACGGACGCACTGCCACGCTCGAACGCGACCTGTGCCGCCACCTCGGTGTGGAGTTCGAGGAGGGCACGGACGACGACGCGGCGCACGCGTGGCAAGTCGCGCGCGCGTTCATCAAACGCGATGTGCCGATGTTGTTGAACGTCGAATTGAGTTTGTTGCCGTACTACAACACGCGCACACCCTTTCCCGGCCATCGCGTCGTTCTCGCTGGCTACGACGACGCGCGCGACATCGCGTTCATCGCGGACAACGCGTTCCAAGCCCTGCAAGAGGTGCCGTCAGCCGCGCTGAGCGCGGCGCGTTCGGCGGATATCGCCTCTGCGCTCTTTCCGTTGCGAAACGATTGGCTCATTGTCCAGCCGACGCGCGCGCCGCGCGCGCGCGTGGACGCCGTTCGCGACGCGCTGCGCGAAAACGCGCGCGGGATGCTGTCCAACGCGGTGCCATTCGGGGGGATTGGGGGGATGGAGATGCTCGCAGCCGAGTTCGCGGGTTGGGGCGACGTGCCCGATTGGGAGTTTTGCGCGCGGTTTGGTTATCAGATCATCGAACGGCGCGGCACTGGGGGCAGCGCGTTCCGCAAGATGTACGCGCAGTTCCTGCGCGAGGCAGAGGCGCTCGACGCACGCTTGCACGCGGCGAACCTCGCGGCGGCGATGGAAGAGATTGCGGTCGAGTGGAGCCGGCTCGCGCAATGGCTGCGGGGTATTTCGAACGAAAAAGCGCGCGCGCGTTTTGTCGAGGCTGGGCAAGTGATGCGGCGCCTTGCCGTGCGCGAGCGAGAGTTCTGGGAAAGGGTGAGGACACTTGTAGACCCGTCGGGTGATTGAGCCAGGATTTCGCCCCTGCGCGCTGGGACAAGCCAATTGACAGGCTAAGCCCAAGAGACGCCCCGGCGGGGCGTCTCAACCGCTCTTCCCTATCGCTGGGTCTAGGGTGCGAAAGCGAGGCTAGGGTGCGAAAGTTTGGCTGAGACTCGGCGGGTCTTTTTGTTCACGGCTGCGTCGCCGTCGCGGTGGGTGTGAGTATCGCGCTCGGCGTGGCGGTCGCTGTGGCAGTAGAGGTCGGCACCGGCGTGGGCTTGGTGCGCGTGCGCGTCGTGGTTGCCGTCGCGGTTGGAGGTGCCGTCGTCGCCGTCGCGGTGGGGGGCACAGGAGTTGCCGTCGTGGTTGCCGTTGCGGTCGGTGGCGCAGTCGGCGGAATTCGCGTTGGGGTTGGCGTCGCGACGGGCGTCGCCGTGCGCGTCCGCGTCGTAGTCGGTGATGGAATGAGTGTGCGCGTCGGCGTGGGGGAGGGGCGCGGCGTCAGGGTCGGTCGGTTGCCAACGAAGACTCGAACGCGTCCACCGTAGCGCGCGCCGGCGCGTCCGCCCATTTCCAAACGAATCGTATAGCCGCCATCGGCAAAACGTCGCGTGTCCCAGGTTGCCAGCACGGCGTCCTGGACGATGTTCGTCCCGCGCGCGATTTCGCTCCAGGTTTGCGGGTCGTGTCCCGCGCCGATTTGAACGAGATAGTACTCCAAATCTGGCAAGTACACTGTGCCGACGATGGGAACGACGCCGCTCACCCAGTCCCACTCGTGCGGCGAGGCGACGGACATTCGCGGACGCGCTTCGGGCGGTGGAGTGACGATGGGATCGGGGCAGTTGGGACTGCGTTCGGTGGGTGGCTGCGGAATGTTGTGGTCAATCGCCCACTGGCGCGCCTCGGGCGGATAGACTGCGAAGATTTTTTCCTCCACCAGGTCGAGACAACCCTCGCTGCCCAGCAAGTTGTTCGTTCGATCAATTTTGATTTTCTGCCACACGTTGTCCGGTTGAGTCGGCACTTGCTCGGCGAGGAAAATTTCGCTGTGCCGATGGTCGGGTGGGCAGAGTTCGGTGGGCAGCAAGCCGGACTCGTCGCACACTTGGATTCGCACCATCCCCGGCGGGATGAGAAAATCGCGAGTGGGTTTGCCGACGTGCGCGCGCTCCATCAAGTTGTGCCACAGCGGTCCCGCGCCGGCGACGCCGCTGATGTGTTCCATCTCCGAGTTGTTCGCATTCCCCACCCAGACGCCGGTCACCAAATCGGGCGTGTAGCCAATCGTCCAGTTGTCGCGCCAGTCGTTCGTGGTGCCGGTTTTCACCGCCGCCGGACGCGAGAGGCGCAGCACCGCGCCCGCACCGAATGCCGGCGCGCGTGCGTTCGCGTCGCTGAGGATGCTGGTGATTTGGTACGCATAGCGCGGGTCAACGACTGGGATGCCCTTGGGGGGATGGGCGCGCAAATCGTACAGGGTCTTGCCGGTCGGATCGGTGATTTTGAGGAATGGGGTCGGCGGGACGCGCACACCCTCGTTGGCGAAGACCGCGTACGCGCCGGTGAGTTCGAGCAATTTGACATCGCCGCCGCCGAGCGTGAGCGAGAGTCCATAGTTGCTGGGATTTTGGAACGTCGTGATGCCGAACCGGCGCGCGGTGTCCATCATCCTCGGCACGGTGACGAACTGCAGGGTCTTGACCGCCGGAATATTGAAGGACGAGGCGAGCGCGGTGCGGACGCTCACAAGTCCGTGCTCGCGTCGATCATAGTTTTCCGGAATGTACGTCGGTTGTCCCGGAATCGGAAACTCGGTCTTGACATCGGTGAGGACGGTGGCAGGCGTCCAGCCCTTTTCGAACGCGGCGACGTAGTTGATGGGCTTGATGGAAGAGCCGGGTTGCCGCAAGCGCAGTGCGACGTTGACCTGCCCGTCAATCGTCTTGTCGAAGAAATCCACGCTGCCGAGCATCGCGAGAATTTCGCCGGTCTTGGGGTCGAGCGCGACGAGGGCGGCGTTGGTGACGTTCTTGCCTTTGAGCGCGTCAATCTGCTTGCGCGCTTCTTCCTCGGCGATCTTTTGCAATTTCAGGTCGAGTGTCGTCGTCACCTGCAAACCGCCGCGATAGACGACTTCGGTGCCGTACTGTTTTTCGAGCAGGTCGCGGACGTAGGTGACAAAATGTGGGGCTTGGATGCCGATGCCTTGCGCGCAGCGGCGGCTGAACGCGTCGCTCTTGATCTGCTGCGCGGTTTGCTCCGCCGCTTCACTCGCCTGCGCCAGCGCGATGTATTTCTGTTCGACCATTAAATTGAGGACGACGCGCTGGCGCGCGAGCGCGGCATCTGGATCCACGCACGGGTCGTACAGCGCAGGGGCTTGGGGCAGTCCGGCGAGCAGCGACGCTTCGGCGAGGGTAAGGTCTTCGGCGTGTTTGTTGAAGTACGCTTGTGCCGCCGCTTCGATGCCGTAGGCGAGATTGCCGTATGGAATCACGTTCAAGTAGTATTCGAGGATTTGATCTTTGGAGTATCGCCGTGTGATTTCGATGGCGAGGATCGCTTCGCGGATTTTCCGTTCGATGGTCGGCTCTGGGGTGATGAGTGTGTTGCGCGCGAGTTGCTGGGTGATGGTGCTGGCACCCCCGGCCGGTTTGCCGGTGCGGACGAGGTAATAGAGCGCGCGCGCGATGCCGAACAGGTCTACGCCGGGATTGGTATAGAAATCCTTGTCCTCGGTCGCGATCGTCGCCTGTTTGAGCACCGGCGGGATGCGCGCGATCGGAACGATAGTGCGCCGTCCGCCGTTCGGGTCGAAGACTTCGAAGAGCAATTCGCCGTTGCGGTCGAAAATCTTGGTGGACTGTGCCTCGATGCGCCCGGCGAGTCGGTCAGCGGAGGGGAGCGACGCGGCAAAGTAGGTGTAGACGCCGATGGCAGCGACGAGCATCGCGCACGCGACGATGATCGCGGTGACGAGGGTCACCGTCGCGAGACGCGCCAGGCGGGGGCTCAGCGCGCGCCGATAGCCGCGCGCGGGCGCGCCGGGTGGTGGAGCGTTAGGTGTGCGGCTATCTGGATGACTCACGAGAATTCCTTATCAGAACAGTAGGACAGTAAGACAAGGTTCACTAGGAATGACGATGGGGTGTCGGAAAAAGTTCCGGCGGTTGTATTTTTTCGGTTGGGGGGGCGTCAGCGCGGCACGATGTCGAAGACAAATTGGCGGCGGATCATATACCAGAGCAGCAACTTTAAGTTACTGCACGAGGATTTCTGCGATGACGATACTATCTCCCCCGCCATCCACCGCCAAGCGCGCGCCGGTCGCCGCGTCGTACATCCCGACGATGAGTGTGTACTTGCCGGGGGGCGCGTCCGCGTCAACCACCAAGCGGTAGGTGTCCGCGAGGACTTCGTCGGGCAGCCACGCGTTCGTCGGCAGTGCTGGTGCGCGATCCACTTGCCCCCACAGGGGATTGTTTTTGCGCGGGTTGAACGCGCCGACGAGTTGTGCGAACACCGTGTAACTTGTTTCGATGGGGCGATCCGCGCGCCAGTACAAAGTCAGGTTCAAGGTTTGGTTGGGCGCGAGGTTCGTGGTTGGAAGATCGTAACCGACCAGATGGATCGCGTCGCCCAGCCGATAGTCAACGCGGTGCGGGATTTCGACCACGTGCGCGCGCGGCGCGCGTGGCGCGATGCGAAGGCGCGCGAGTTCGACATGGTCTACTTGCAAAGGAAATTCACCGGCTGCGTCGGGCGGTAGAGCAAAATCAATTTCGTAGCGCATACAATCGCCGCTGGGCATCCGCAGGGTTGTCGTAATCAATCCGCCGACGCGCACCGAGACCATTGCCGGGTATGCTGTGCGCCAATACGTGACCACGCGCAGCGTATCGCCCGCGTTCAGTTCGCGCGTCGGCAAATCAAAGCCGAGCAGTTGCACCGAGTCGTGAATTTTTTGCGTGCGCGGATATTGCGGCGCGAAATTTTCTGGCGCAAGGTGGACCCAATCGCGCGCGGCTTGGGCGTACAGTACAAGCCGCTTGCCGTCCACCGCGCGTTCCAGTTGTTTGGGCAGCGCGCGTGCAAGCCGCGTCTCCAATAATTTTTGCGGATCGGTCGCCAGCGCGTCGGGAATCGCGACGAGCCAGACCGCATCGTGGCGCGTCAGCGCGCGGCGCGCGAGCGCGTCCGCATCGTCCGCCGTCATCGCTTTGCCATTCGGCACGCCCAGCCAATCGAGCGGCGCGCGCAGATAGTACAAGAACGTGGGCCACTCTTGATCAGTATCGAGTAGCACCAAATCGCCTTGCCGCGCGAACGCGTTGATCGTGTTGACAAGTGTCGTGTATTCGTCGCGCAAACGGCGCGCGGCGTAGTAATCGTTCAGCACGAACGCGTTCGCACCCAGCACGAACAGAATCGCGACAAGCGCAAACACGCGCGAAAAGCGCGCCAGGAACTGCACACCAAGCGCGAGAAGAATCACGTACGCAGGCAACAGCACCAGCAAATAGCGCGCTTGAATTTTCGGCGCAAAGAATGCAACGGGTGTGAGCGATAGCACATAGACGAGTAGTGGCGGCAGCGCCACAATCAGAGCAGGCA
>DYLA01000106.1 GCA_020722265.1 Anaerolinea sp. | reverse complement strand
TTTCAGTATAAACCATTTTTTCAGAAAGGTCAAGCACTTCGTGGCTAAAAAACTCCTCGACCAACTCCGCGAAACCCTGCGCATCAAACACTACTCCTACCGCACCGAAGAGGCTTACGTGGACTGGGCGCGCCGCTTCATTCTCTTCCACAAAAAGCGCCATCCCGCAGAGATGGGCGCCCCCCAAATCCAGTCCTTCCTGGCTCACCTGGCTCAAGATAGAAAGGTATCCGCCTCGACCCAAAATCAGGCGCTCAGCGCCATTCTCTTTCTCTACCGCGAGGTCCTTCGCAAAGAAATCGAACCCATTCTCCTCTCCAGCGCTAAACGCCCTGAACGCCTCCCCACCGTCCTCGCCCGCGATGAGGTTCTCCATCTCATCAACCAATTAAGCGGAACACACAAACTTATGGCCCAATTGCTCTACGGATCGGGACTGCGCCTGATGGAATGCGTCCGCTTGCGGGTTAAAGACATTGACTTTGAGTACAAATCCATCACCGTGCGCGATGGTAAAGGCGAAAAAGACCGCATCGTTCCTCTGCCCCAAACTGTGATCCCCGACCTGCGCCGCCAGATCGAACGCGTCCGCCTGCTCCACCAAGAAGACCTCTCTGCCGGCGACGGAGAGGTCTACCTGCCCTATGCGCTAGCAGCCAAATACCCCAACGCCGCCCGCGAGTTCATCTGGCAGTACCTCTTCCCTGCTCCGAAGCGCTCGCTGGATCCTCGCAGTGGAAAGGAGCGCCGCCATCATCTCGATTCCTCCGGCCTACAACGCGCTATCAAACAGGCAGCCCACAAAGCCGGCTTTCAAAAGCGCGTCACCTGCCATACCCTCCGCCACTCCTTTGCCACTCACCTTCTGCAAAATGGCTACGATATCCGCACCGTCCAGGAACTCCTGGGTCACAAAGACGTCCGCACCACGATGATCTACACCCACGTCCTCCAGCGCGGCGGACTCGCCGTCCGCAGCCCACTCGATTGATTCCCGAAGAAAATGTCCATTGACCTCCTCATCCACTCGGCTGCGCAACTCCTCTCGCTCACCGGCGATGCGCCCAAGCGCGGCGCGGCGCAAGGCGATCTCGCCATCCTTCGCGACGGCGCCGTCGCGATCAGCGGCGAACACATCGTCGCAGTCGGCGATACGCTCGACCTCCTCGCGCTCGCGGACGCACGCACGCGCCAGATCGACGCGCGCGGCAAAATCGTGCTGCCCGGCTTCGTGGACGCGCACACGCACGCCGTCTTTGCCGGCGACCGCGCCAACGAATTCGAAATGCGATTGCAGGGCGCATCCTACCTCCAAATCCAAAAACAAGGCGGCGGAATTATGAGCACCGTCCGCGCCACCCGCGCCGCCTCGCTCGACGATCTCATCGCGCCATCGCGCGCGCGGCTCGACGCGATGATCGCGCACGGCACGACAACCGCCGAAGTGAAAACCGGCTACGGACTCGACACCGCGAACGAAATCAAGATGCTCGACGCCATCGCCGCACTCGACGCGGAACATTCGATTGATCTCATCCCAACCTTTCTCGGCGCGCACGTCGTGCCGGAGGAGTTCAAGGGGCGCGCGGAAGAGTACGTCTCTCTTGTGATCGAGGAGATGCTGCCCGCTGTGCGAAGGATGAAGGATAAAGGCGGAAGGATGAAAGAACCCTCGCCACTCTTCTGCGATGTCTTCTGCGACGACGGCGCGTTCACGCTCGACCAAACGCGGCGCATCCTCACGCGCGCCAAAGAACTTGGCTTTGGCTTGCGCCTCCACGCCGACGAATTCGCCAACCTGGGCGCCGCGGCGCTCGCGGCGGAACTGGGCGCGGCAAGCGCGGATCACTTGATGGTGACGCGGCGCGAGGAGATGCGCGCAATGGCACAAGCGAATGTCGTGGCGGTGCTTTTGCCGGGAACAACCTTTGGTTTGGGGAAAACTAATTTCGCGGATGGACGCGCGTTCGTCGAGGAAAACGTGGCAGTCGCACTGGGGAGCGACCTCAATCCGGGGACAGCGTGGTGCGAGTCAATGCCGTTCATCATCGCGCTCGCGTGCCGCTACGAAAAACTCACGCCCGCGCAAGCCATCGTCGCCGCGACGATCAACGCGGCGGCGTCGCTCGGCATCGCGGCTCGCGTCGGCTCGCTTGAGCCGGGGAAACTCGCGGACATCATCGTCGCGAATGTGCCAGACTATCGGCACCTCGCGTATCGTTTTGGCGCGAACCCCGTCGAGACGGTGATCAAGCGGGGGAGAGTCATTCCTCCAAAATCCTCATCTCTACCACTTGACGCGCGCTCAAGCCAGGCAATTTGAGCGATTGCGCCGCTACTTGCAGCACCGCGTCCATCGGAATCAAGCCGATCAGTTCGCTCTCCAAAACCTCCACCCCGCGCTTGGCTGCTTCCGCTTTCACCGCGTTGAACGCGGTGAGGACGCCGGTCACAGTGAAATCGGTCAGGTTCATCGAAACCTGCGCAATCTTTTTCTCGTGCAGCATAAACCCTTTTGCCTTGACCGATTTCAACCCGCCGCCCTTTTCGCGGATCACGCGCGCGATCTCTTTCGCGATTTGCAAATCGTCCGTCGCGAGGTTGACGTTGTACGCGATCAGAAACTGCCGCGCGCCAATGACCGTCGCACCGGCTTTGCCGATTCGCTTGGGTCCAAAGTCGGGCGCGCGGTCTGGGTTCGTCGCGATCTCTTGCTTGAGTGCCTCGTACTCGCCGCGCCGGATGTAGGCGAGGTCGCGGCGTTCCGGTCGCGTCGCTGCGTGTTCGTACAAATAAACCGGAATGTCCAACTCGCGCGCGACGCGCTCGCCCACGCGGCGCGCCATCGCGACGCAATCCTCCATCGTCACGCCCCGCACCGGCACGAACGGCACCACGTCCGTCGCGCCGATGCGCGGATGCTGCCCCCGATGCGTGTCGAGGTCAATCAGCCGCGCCGCCGTCGCGATTCCGCGAAACGCGGCTTCTTCGATGGGGGCAGGCGCGCCGACAAGTGTGATGACCGAGCGGTTGTGATCCGCGTCCATCTCGCAGTCGAGTACCTTGACGCCGGGCAACCTCAGCGCGTTCACGATGGCGTCAACGATTTCCGCGCGGCGCCCCTCGGAAAAATTCGGCACGCACTCGACGATGCGATCCATAGTTCTCACCACGCGCTCAAAGTCAGCACGCGTTCTTCGCGGAACCATCGCCGCGCATGCTCGATTTCACTTTCGTCCGCTTGACTGAGCGCGTCCCACACTTCGGGTCCCAGGCGTTCCAGCCGCTCGATGAGTTTCGCTTTGATTGCGCCGTCGGTCACGCTCTGGGTTGCGGCGTACACGTTATCCCAATCCTTGCCGTAATCCGCCGCGCACACGATGGTCAGCCAGCGATCGTTGAAGGTCAGTGGCTCGCTCTCCTTGCCGCGCGTCGCGACCATAATGACCTCGCCGCCCAGCGGGGGAGGTGGAGGGACGTACCCCAATTCCCCCTTGCCCTCCGTAATCGTCTTGACCGCTTCGACGACGCGTTGCGCGACACTCGGTTCGATTTCGCCGCGCTGCGCGCCGAATTCGTAGAACGCCGCGACCGTCTTCAACATCCGCCGTTTCGCCGGCAGCCAGAACTCGCCCAGATACTTGCGGCGCAGGAAAGTGTGCGTCCATTCGCTCAGATGAAAACCGAGAACGTGCGCGACACCTTCGATGCGCTGACGAAAGAGAAAATAATCGAATCGCTGCAAATCCTCCCACTCGCCAAACACATCGCGTCCCTGCGCGGCGGCGGCGCGCAAGAACGCTTCGAGCCAGGCACGCGGCAGTCGGGCGGCGGATTTTTTATCGGCATAGTACTCGGCGACGGCGGCGAGCGTGCGCGTGAGCGCGTAATCGTCCATCTGCGCCAAACGCGCGGCATCCGCTTCCAGAATCTTTGCGAGGGGCGCACGCAAGTCCTGCGGAATCAGCGCAATCGGCGTCGCGCCGCGTCCCCCCACGCGCCCCTTGCCGACGAAGAGGAGCGCGCACAGCCGGACCCGCCCAATCGTCGAGACCGGCGCTTGCTCGTTCCAGAACCAGCCGTCCTGCTCCTGATCGCCGAACTCGGCGACGAGCGCGGCGAATTTGACCCAGCCTCCTGCATCGAGCACGCGTTTCAAGACCAGTCGCTCTTCGAGGCGGAGACCGCGCACGGTGGAACGCAAATGTTCCGGATCAGTCAAGCGCGCCGCGAGTTGGGCGGCTTTGGCGGCGCGCCGCCCTTTGGTAGGCAAACCGTGTGCCCGACACGCCGCGTCGATCCACTGCCAAGGGGTTTTGGCAAGCGCGCCTGCCAGCGTCACGTCGGTGGCGATGGACTTGGCGTCTTGCTTCTCGCGCCATTCCTCCATCATCCGCCAGGTAAAATAGCCAGTGAGCGACGGTCCGATAAACTGGGTCTCTTCCAGCAATTGGAGATCGCGTTCTTGTTCAGGGGTGGCTTGCCAAGGGGTGGGCATCGTCTTCTCCTTCCTCTTTATGGCTTGATCGGGCGTCCCAAGATTCTTTCCTGCCGCCGCCACATCCGCGCCCGCGCGCGCGGCGTCTCATCGGTATAGCCAAGCAGATGCAGAATGCCGTGCGCGGCGAGCAAGTCCAACTCATCCGCCACGCGCCAGCGCGCCGCGCGTGCCTGTGCGCGCGCACGCTCGTACGAAATCGCCACATCGCCAAGATAGCGACGCGTCGCCGGCATATCTCCACCGACGGAGAACGCCAGCACATCCGTCGCCGCATCGGTCGCACGAAAGCGGCGATTGAGCGCGCGCACCTCCGCGTCGTTCGTGACGTAGAGCGACACCGTGCCGCGCGCTTGCTCCGCCCGCAGCGTCCGCCGCGCCACGCGGGCGAGCCGCGCACCATCCACGCGCCCTGCCAACTCGCGCCGCACCCGAATCTCAACCTTGCGGTCTGCCATCGTCCACCGTCCACGGCTCACTCGCCAGGGCTCGCGGCGCTTCCGGATACTTGATACGCGGATGAAACCATCCTTGCAAGACATCGAAAAACGCGTCCTTGATCTCCTGAATGTTGCGCAAGGTCAAATCGCTTTCGTCCAACTGCCCCTCGCGCAGTCGTTCGTTCACGATGCGTTCGATGATCGCGCGCATCTCCTCCGGCGAAGTGGGGCGTTCCGCGCGCGCCGTCGCCTCCACGCCATCGGCCAGCATCAGGATCGCGGCTTCACGCGATTGCGGCTTGGGTCCGGGATAGCGATAGGCTTGCTCGTCCACCGGCGTCTCGCCGCTCGCTTTGACCGCTTGGCGATGAAAGTACGCCGCCAGTGTCGTGCCGTGATGCTGCGGGATGAATTCGATGAGCCGCGCGGGGAGGGCGTGCTTCCGAGCGAGCGCGATACCGCGCGGCACGTGCTCGATCACGATCGCCGCACTCGTCTTAGGGTCGAGCGTATCATGGATGTTCACGCCATCCATCTGATTCTCGACGAAACACTGGGGGTTGCGCGTCTTGCCGACATCGTGATAGTACGCCCCCACGCGCACCAAGAGCGCGTCCGCGCCGATGCGCTGCGCGGCTTGTTCCGCCAACTGACTCACCAGCAAACTGTGATGATACGTCCCCGGCGCCTCGGCGAGGAGATGCTGGAGCAAAGGATGCGTCGGACGCGCCAGGTCGAACAGTTCGAGCGACGTGGTGATGCCGAACCCTTTGCCGAGCAGGAACAAACTCCCCAGCGCGATCAGCCCGGCGAGCGCGCCATTGGCAATAGCGATGCCTAACGATTGCCACAACGTGGCGAGGTCACTTGCCCCGGCGAGCGCACCAAAGATCGCGACGACCGCGGCGTTCGCCGCCGCGACGTACCCTCCGCTCCAAATGAACACATTCAGCCGCTCGATGCGTCCAAGACACAGCGCCGCGACGATGCCGCCGGCGAGCGTGTAGAACGTGAACTCCAGCGAACCGCCGGAGAAAAAACCGAAACTCAACGCGAGCACCACCGCCGCCGCGAGCGCGAGCCCCGAGTCCACCAACACAGCGAGCAGCATCACGGCCGCGCTGGTCGGATAGAGGTAGCGCAGGAGTGTTCGGTCGCCGCCGATGAGTTTCGCCCCCAAAGCAAACAGCAAAATCAAGAACGCAATCAAAAGAAGCGCGCGCGGGTGCGGAATCAGCGCCGGGCGCAGCCGAATCACGTAAAGGGAGAGCAACACCGCCAACAGCCCGCCGAATAGAAATGCGCCCACCGTCGCCGCAACGCTCCGACTCGGACGAACCAAGCCGACGGCTTGGAGCGCTTCCAGCGCGAGCGGCGTGATGATCTCTCCCTCGCGCACGAGGGCTTGGCCCTTTTGCACCTTGCGCGAAATCGGCTTGACGCTGGCGCGCGCTTGGGTGCGCAGTTCTGCCGTCTTGCGCGCGTTGGGGAAACTGTTCGGCGTGACGAATGCTTGCGCCCATTGCGTCACCAGCCCCACTTGCTCCGGCGTGAGGGTGCGACTGACGCGGAAAGCAAGCCGCGCGTACTCGGTCGGCAGGTCCTCCGCCCGGATGGTGTTCTGCATCGTCGCATCAATGACGTACAGCGTCTCACTCACCACGCGCCCAAAAGCCGCCGCATCGAGCATCAGCGTTTGGCTCAGCATAGCGGTGGAGAGAGTTGGAGTCGGAATCGCGCGCGCCCATTCGAGTTTGCGGTCGAACGGGCTGTACGGATCGTTCCGCACCGAGTCGAGGTAGTCGAACACACGGCTGGCAAAGCGAACGCGTTCGCGCGCCAGCCCCAGATCGGGCGGATCGTACACCTCTTTGACCTCGGCTTCGGCTTTGTTGCGCTCCTCCTCCGTCAGAATCTCGCTGATGAAGGTTTGATCGGCAGGGGCGAGGAGGGTGCGCGTGCTCACCTGACCGGGTTCGATGCGGGGCGAGGGTTCGAAGCCTTGAAAGGCGAAGACGAGCCCTAGCGCGAGCGTGCCTAGCGCGGCGATGAGCAGCGCGCGCGCCGATTGCCAGCGCGTCAGCGTGCTGGGACCGCGTGACGAATCTTCTCCAGCAATCAATGTCACTTACCTCGTCGCGTTGCCTTCCACCGATTCGCGCGTGAGGACGTATGCCGCGCGCGCCAATTCGCCGCGCCTCCAGACGAAATCGGTGGCGGTATAACCAGCCGCAAAAAGTTGCGGGAACAGCGCGCGCGTGGCGGCGCGCCATTCGCTCGCGAGGGCGGGCGCGGCAGCCCGCAACGCGTGCCAGTCGGCAGGGATTTCGACGAGGAGCAGATTTTGGCGTGGCGGCTCGATGCGCGCGAGGCGCGGCAACCCGCGCGCGTCGAACTCGACGTGACCAACTTGTTGCGCGCCCGCGCCGACCCATTCCTCCCAATCGCCAGCGGGAGGCGCGGCGTGCGCCCGCGCCCGAACGCGCGGGTCGTCTAGCCACCACTCGGCTTCCAAGCGATCGGAAGGTAACCCGCGATTGAGCGCATCGGTCATTTCGCCATAGGCGTTGACGATATAACGCCGCGCCCGCGCCCCCAATCGGTGTAGATTCAAGTGCGCGTTTGGCGCCAGCAGAGGCTCGAACGTCCAGGTGATGAGCGGAACGCCTTGGGCGAGTGCCAGGTCGCGCTGTTTCCATTTCAAGCGCGCGCCGATGCCCTGCCCCTGATAGTCGGGATGGACGGCGAGAACGTGGGAGCAGTGCTTGGCAATAGTCTCCTTACGCCACTGGGTCATGCCAAGAAAACTGAACACGAGTCCGACCAATCGTTCGTCCGCGTCGAACGCGCCGAGTACGATACCGCCGTTGGCTTGGGCGGTGATGAGGAGACTGGCTGGCACGACGTCCCGCCAATCGGGCATTTGCCAGACGGTTTGCTGCAACGCTTCGGCGGCGACGTACTCGCGCCAGCTTTCCAGCGCGCGGAGATGCACGCCCCCAGCCTCAATACTCCTCATCCTCTTCCCAATCTTCCTCCTCTTCCTCTTCCTCGTCTTCGGGTTCTTCGAATGCGTCCTCTTCGTCCCACTCTTCTTCTTCGTCAACATCTTCGCGTGGTTCCATCGTTAGGCAACCCGCATCCGGTTCGTACTCGATTTCTTCCGAGATGCAGAGACCATTTTTGTTGAAAAGGCAATGCCGATCGCGGCATCGAATACGCGTCATGAGCCGTACCTCCTTATTGTCTAGGGATGAACTCGACTTTCTTTGTCACGTGTCACTGCCTCTACGATGTCATCTCGTCGCGCGCTGCCACGTGAGTACAAAATTGACGTGGTGCGAGTGCGGCAACCCCAGCCCCTGCACGCGATCGCTTGGCAAGCCGTCCACCCACGCGGCGTACGCGCCCGATTCTCCCTCCTCCGGCGCAAACGATGTCCACAGCGGAATCTCCGTCTCACCCTCCGCGTCCGTCGTCGCCGAGGTCTTGTCCTCCGCCCATCCCTGCCACACCGTTTGATTCGCGACCGGCTTGGCGTTCTCGTCGAGTACGCTGTAGCGGATGTGATGCGTGCCGCCGGATTCGTCGGGTGCCTGATAGATCGCGCGGACGAGTTTCCAATAGTCGCGTCCCGGCAGAACGCGCGCCGGGTCGAGTGTGACGCCGAGCGCGTCGAGCCGCCAATCCCATTCGAACTCGATTTCCGTTGGGAATATTTCGGGCGGCGGTGGAGGAGGCATCGGCGCGGCGACCGGCGCTGGCGCCGGCTCGGTGATGGTCGGCGGAGGTGCCGGCGATGGCGTGGGCGCGGGCGGGAGCGGCACGTCGCGCAGCCACGAGGGGTACGCGGGGGCGACGACGGGCTTTTCCGTTGGCGGTTCGACCGCGGGCGCGGCTTCCCTCTGGGGCAGGGTGACGACGCTGGGCGGCGCGGGTTGCGCGCCGGGCAATCGCCGCGCGAGGGTCTGCATCTCTTTCACCGCGTTGATTACCGGCAATCGGTCGCCCAGCCCGTGTCCGCGCACTGGAATCGGCGGGAGGTACACATATTCCGGCGTCGCGCTCGCGAACGTGTCGCGCCAGAACGAGGAGAGCCACGCGTCCGGTTCCCACCCCGGCGATGCGACGAGGAGGGAAGGTGCGGCGGCGAAGAAATAATCGGGCGCCTGCCGCTGCATCCAATCGAAAAGCGCGACGGTCTGGTCGCGCTGCGCGAGGGGCGTGACGCGCGGATAGCGCAAATCGTCACGCCGCCCGATGCGGTATCCTCCCTCAGTGCCGATGATGGGAATCGAGCGTCCCAGATATTTGAGGGCGAGCGCGTTATAGTACTCGAACTCGCGAAAGCACGCGTGGTCGTGTTGAATCGTCGTCGCCGGATTCGCCCCGCGCGCGCGCAGCGTGTTGATCTCGTCGAGCGTATCGGCGCGTTCGCGCGCCAGATTCCACCACGCCCATTCGGTAAACATGTCGAGGTTGTGTTCTTCAGCCGTCAGCGCGTGCCCGGCGCGATTGACCGGGTCATCGGGATAGTTGAGCGGGCGATTGCCGCAGTAATTGTGCACCGCGATCCAGCACCCTTCGAGCAGAATGTCATGGCGACCGAGCGCGACGAGCGCGCCCATCAAGTCCAGCGTGCCGCCGCTGCTGATGGCAGGCAAGCCGGGGAGACCGCCCAGCGAGAGGATGAGCCGCGCGTCGAAGAGCCAGTTGAGCGCGACGAGTTTCGCGGCTTCTAGCGCGTCGCCCGGCATCGCGCGATGCTTCCACGCGGCGGCGAGGTCCGGCTCGTTGTTCGTCTCAAAGTAGCGAACCCCTGCGGCGATGAGTCGCCGCAGGGTCTCTTCCTCCGGCGCAGCAAGATGACCGGGATTCGGCTCCGGCGTGTCGTTGGGGGGTGGGTCGCGGCGGATGATACGAACAATCGGAAAAATTCCAGCGGCAAGAAGATGCTCGCACAGCGGGAGACTGTTCCCCGCATCGTCGAGTACCTTGAACCACTTGATCCCCATTTCGACCAATTCGTTGACCCAGAAGGCGTATCCTTCATCGCCCACCGACCAGCCGGCAAGAGCGCTGCCGTGAAGACCGCGTCCGTTATCGTTGGGAGGGCGGGGAAAATCTTTGAGGTCTTTCGGCATCCATCCTCCAAG
>DYLA01000105.1 GCA_020722265.1 Anaerolinea sp. | reverse complement strand
GGGCATCAAGTGCACCAGTTTTGACGTCTCCACGATTGAATGTAGCGTTACCGGCTTGGGTTGGACGCGCTGATTTTGATTTTCCGGCAACATCGGTTAGAATGGCGACAATCGGATGACGCGTCAAGTTTCAACTGCAAGACGCTATTGATCCCGCGATCTTTCTCGCGCACACGACGATTCGGGTGCAGCGATCAAGGAGACCTAACGCGTGACAGACCTCCCGTCGGTTCAAGACATCTTGAGCGCGCAGCGGACGATCCGCCCGTACATTTTTCGCACGCCGCTGCGCGAGTCGTTCTTGTTGAGCGAGCGCGTCGGCGCGTCCGTTTTCCTCAAACTGGAGAACTGGCAAATCACCGGCTCGTTCAAACTGCGCGGCGCGCTCAATCGTATGTGGCTCTTGACGGACGACGAACGCGCGCGCGGCGTCGTTACCGCCAGCGCGGGCAACCACGCGCTCGGCGTCGGTTTTGCGGCGCGCGCATTCCAGATCGCGCCCGCGACGATTTTCGTGCCGCGCACCGCGCCGCGCACCAAACTCGATAAACTGCGCGAGTTTCCGGTCACGGTGCGCCTCGCCGGCGCGTCGTACGACGAGGCGCACCGCGCGGCGGAAGCGTTCGCGCGGGAAACCGGCGCAACGTTCATTCACGCGTACGACGATCCACGCACCGTCGCCGGGCAGGGAACACTCGGCTTGGAGATTCTGGAAGATTTGCCGGACGCCGACGCCATTCTCGTGCCGGTCGGCGGCGGTGGAATGATTACGGGAATCGCCGTCGTCGTCAAATCGCTCGCGCCGACGACGCAGGTCATCGCCATCCAGCCCACGGCTTCGCCCGCGCTGCGCGATTCACTGCGCGCCGGCAAATGCTACCAAGAGTACGCCGCCGCGCCGACGATTTGCGATGGACTCGCCGGCGGCATCGGTACGATGGTGTTCGCGGCAGCGCAGCGCGGACTCGTAGACGATGTCGTGCTGGTCGAAGAGGACGAGGTGCGCGCCGCGATTCGCGCGCTCGCGGAGACGCAACAACTCATCGTCGAGGGTTCGGGCGCGGTGGGCGTTGCCGCGCTGTTGACCGGCCAAGTGGATGTGCGCGGCAAGCGCGTGGTGGCGGTGTTGAGCGGCGGAAACATTGACCTGACAATTTCAGATTTATAGTAATGCCCCAGCGTCTCATCCATCCGTACCTCGTTCTCGCTCTCGGCATCTTGGCCGTTTCCTCTGCCGCGATTCTCATCGTGTTCGCGCGCGCGGAAGGTGTGCCCGCCATTGCGATCGCTGCATGGCGGCTGACGTTCGCCGCGCTCGCGCTCGCGCCGTTCACCCTGGCGCGCGCGCGCGGCGAGTGGGCGCGGCTCACGCGGCGCGATCTCGCCCTCGCGCTCGCGGCGGGGGTTGCGCTCGCGCTCCATTTTGCGACGTGGATCAGTTCGCTCGACTATACCTCGGTGATGAGTTCGGTCGTGCTCGTGGCGACGAATCCGATTTTCGTCGGGCTGGCGTCGGTGGTGTTGTTGCGCGAGACGCTGCGACGCGGCACCGTCGCCGGCATCGTCATCGCGATGGCGGGTGGCGCAATCGTCGGCATTGCCGATTGGGGACAAGTCGGCGCCGAGTCGCTGCAAGGGAACCTGCTCGCGCTTATCGGCGCGATGGCAGTCTCCGGCTATTTGCTCATCGGGCGGCGATTGCGCAAGCAATTGTCGCTCCTGGCGTACATCGGCTTGGTGTACTCGACGGCTGCCCTCGTGCTGCTCGCGATGGCGTTCGCGATGGGTGCGAATTTGCTGGGTTATTCGGCGACCGGTTATGGGCTGATTGCTTTGCTCGCGGCGGGACCCCAACTCGTCGGGCACACATCGTACAACTGGGCGCTCAAGTACGTCTCCGCGACCTTCGTGACGATTACACTGCTCGCAGAACCGATCGGTGCGACGCTACTCGCGATCCCGTTTCTCGCACAAACCCCCTCGCCGGTCAAAGTGGTGGGGGGCGCGTTGATTCTCATCGGAATTTATTTCGCGGCGCGGGGGGAGGCTAGGGGGCAGTAGGCAGGAGAGGCAATCGGCGGGTGGCATAATGATCAAACACATTCTCTTCGATCTCGATGATACGCTGTATCCAACGAGTGCTGGGCTGATGCACGCGATCAGCGCGCGGATGAGCGAGTATATGGTGACGCGGCTGGGCATCCCAGCCGAGGATGTGGATCGGCAGCGACGCGATTATTGGAGTCGCTACGGGACGACGCTGCGCGGGTTGTACGTCGAACGGCACATTGACCCACAGGATTTTCTCGATTTCGTGCACGATGTTCGCGTCGAAAGGTACTTGCCGCCGGACGCACGCCTGGAGGCGATGCTGGCGCGGCTGCCGCAGCCCAAGTCCATTTTCACGAACGCGTCGGCAAAATACGCGCACGCCGTCCTCCGCGCGCTCGGCATCGAAAAGCATTTTGGCGCGATTTTCGATATCGTGTTCGTCGAGTACCACAGCAAGCCGGCGCCATCGGCGTACGACAAGGTGGTGGCGGCGCTGCCGGTGCGCGCGGACGAGTGTTTGATGATTGACGATGCGGCGCGCAATCTCGTCCCAGCGAAACGACTGGGGATGAAGACGATGTGGTTGAAGGGGAGTGCGGACGCGCTCTTGGCAGAGGGAAGCGAGTGCGCGGATTTCACGATAAAAACGATCTACGAGGTAGCGGAAGTTTCGATGAGAGGGGAACTATGAAAATCTACATTTCGGCAGACATGGAAGGGACGTGTGGAGTCGTCAGCACAGAGCAGACCGATCCCTCCAAGCCGGAGTATCCCTCGGCGCGCCGACTGATGCTCGCGGAGGTGAACGCCGCTATCGAAGGCGCGTGCGCGGCGGGCGCGACGGAGATTCTCGTCAACGACTCGCATTGGAATATGCGGAATCTCGCCGGCGAAGAGTTGAACCCGGCGGCGATTTTGTTGAGCGGCACGCCCAAGCCGTACTCGATGATGACCGGCATTGATGCAACTTTCGACGCGGTGTTTCTCACCGGCTATCACGCGCGCGCCGGCTCGGCGTTCGCCACCCTCGACCACACCTACAACGGTCCCAACATCGTGCAAGGGGTCTGGCTGAATGGCGTGGAGGTGGGGGAGTACGGATTGAACGCCGCGCTCGCCGGCTATTTCGGCGTGCCGGTGACGCTCGTGACCGGCGATCAAACCGTGTGCGCGCAAGCGAAGGAACTGCTCGGCGACGATCTGGAAACCGTGGTGGTCAAGGAAGCGGTCGGACGCGCCGCCGCGAAGAATCTGCCGCCGACTCGGGCGCAGGCGTTGATTCGCGAAGCCGCCGTGCGCGCGGCGCAGCGCACGCGCGCACCGTTCACCTTCAAACCGCCGGTCACGCTGCGGCTCGCGCTCGCGCGGACGACGCAAGCGGAACGCTGCGCGTTGATGCCGGGAGTCGCGCGCGTCGCGCCGCGCGTAGTCGAGTTCACGCACGACGATTACGCGGTGCTGTACAACGCGTTCCGCGCGCTGTTGGTGTTGGCGGACGTGCAGGCGTAAAGTCAAGAGTGATGCGCGCTTGGCGAAAGCATATCATCGTCATCATCGCCTACACACTCATCGCGATGGTGATGACATTTCCGCTGGCGTCGGATTTCGCAGCGGCGATACCGGGTGTGGAGGGAGACGCGACCAGTTTCGTTTGGGCGCTCGGCTGGGCAAAGACCGCGCTCACGGATTTGTGCGTCAATCCTTTCCGCTCCGATTACGTGTTCTATCCGCTCGGCGGAGCGACGCAATTGATGTGGGCGGTCTCGCTCATCGCGTTCGTTTCGATGCCACTGCAATACTGGTTCGGCTTGGTCGTGGCGCACAACGTGATGTATCTTGCCGCGACGGTGCTGACGGCGTATGGGACGTTTCTGCTGGCGGAGTACGTCATCCGCGTTTCCGGTTCTAGGTTTCAGGTTCCGACTTTCGATGGTCGTTCCTTGCCGCCATTCCAAACCTTCTTGCTGTTCAAGTTCGTCACCACCCAACGCGTGCTCGTCGCGCGCCGCACCTGGCTCGCTCCGTTCGTCGCTGGACTGGTCTTTGCGTTCGCGCCGCTGCGCCTCGGCTACGGTCTTGCCTTCTTCAATCTTTTCAACACACAACTGATTCCTTTCTACGTTCTTTTTTTGATGCGCGCGACGCGCGAGTCGTTGTGGCGCGCGGCTGTCCTCGCGGGCGCGCTGATGGGGCTGAATGCGTACATTGATTTTCAAATCGCCGCGTTCCTTGCACTCTTCAGCGTGCTCTATGCCGCGTACGCGCTGCTCGCGCGCGAGTGCGCTGTCCGCGCCGCGCTGGCGCGCTGGGTGGTTGCCGCGCTCGTCGCCGTGCTTGTCGCCGCGCCGCTGCTCGCCGTCGTCGCGGACGATTTCGCGACGGAAGACGGCAACTATATCCGCGTCTTTCCGTTGCCGTACTCTGCCGAGCGTTCGTACGATCTTTTCTCGTTCCTCTTGCCGAATGCCCGCAGCACGCTGTACGCCCACGCGCCGCTCAGGGTCGCCGGCATCAACGCGGGGGTGAACGCGAATGACGTGAGCGCGCTTTCGCCCGACCGGCAAGCGTTCGTCGGCTATGTCGCACTGGCGCTGGCAGCGTACGCGGGAGTGCGGCGGTTTCGCCGCGCGCGTGTTTGGCTCATCGTCGCGATAGGCTTTGCGCTTTTCAGTTTTGGTCCCTCCCTCAGAATCCTCGGACGCGAAACGGGCATCCCGCTGCCGTACCTTTTGCTCAACCAAATCCCCATCGTCAATCACATCCGAATTCCGATGCGGTACGGCCTGATGGTGTCGTTCGCGTTGGCGCCGCTCGCCGCCATCGCGCTGGACGATTTGTGGCGGCGGGGGACGCGTCCGATTTTGCGTTGGATGGTCTTGGCGTCGCCCGTTTTCATTCTGCTCGAGTACGCGGTTTTGCCATATCCCATTCAGCGCATCGAAATTCCGCGTGTGTACGAGCAGATAGCGCATGAGCCCGGTGATTTCACGATTCTAGAAATTCCGACCTTTCACTGGCGTGGCGCGGCGGCGACCGAAGTGTATCAGGCGATTCACGGCAAGCGCATCCTGCGCGCGTACACGAATCGGATTGCGCCGGGCCTAGCGGAGTACTTTGGCACGCGCGGCATCCCGATCGTCGGACGTTCGTTGCGAGTGCTGGAGGGCGCGGAGAAGGGACCGCTCACGGCCGACGAAATTGCCGAGGATCGGCGTGCGCGCGACGCCGTGGTGCGTTTTTTCGACTTGCGCTACGCCGTGCTGCATCGGCTGTACCTGACGCCGGACGATTTTGGCGCGCTGGACGCCTACTTGGGCGATGTGCTGGGTGCGCGCGAAATTTTCCGCGACGCGGAAACCATCGCCTACGAGATTCCACCCGCGCCGCGAGCCATCGGCGCGCTGACGATTGATCTGCGCGAGAATATCGGGCAACTGTACGCCGGGCGGGGCTGGCAATTCGAGTACCCCAAGGCGAACTGGGAGGGCGAGTTCGATTTCGTGTGGACACGCGGCGCGTGGTCGGAAATCTACTTTGTCGCCGATACGCGGGCGGAACGCGCGCTATCACTGCACGCGTACGCCGCCACGCCGCAGCGCGTCGTCGTCTGGCTGAATGGCGAACGTATCGGTGAGATCGCGCGCGTGAGCGAGTGGAAGGATTATCGCGTTGCGCTGCCGGCGCGCGCGCTGCGGGTAGGGATGAATCGCGTGCGATTGCAGTACGACGCGGAGTTGCAAGAGACCATCGGGGTGACGATGGTTACAGTAGACAGCGAGCCGTGAACAGCGGGGGAGAAATGGCAAAGGTCATCGAAACGACATTCCGCGTGCGTTACGCGGAAACGGATGCAAGCGGCGTGGTGTATCACGCGAACTATCTCGTTTGGTTCGAACTTGGACGCGGCGAGTGGTTCTGGCAACAGGAGCGCGATTATCATCGCGATATCGAAGCGCGCGGGTTGAACTGGCCCGTCGTCGAAGCGTCGGTGCGGTATCTTGCGCCGGCGCGCTATGGCGATTTGGTAACAGTGCGGACGTGGCTCAAAGAGTTGCAAAGCCGCGCCTTTACCATCGCGTACGAGGTGATTCACGCAGAGACGAAGCAAGTGCTGTGCACCGGTTGGACGCGGCATCTCAATGTAGATAATGAATGGCGCGTACGTCCGATTCCGGCGGATATTCGCGAGTTGCTGACCGGTGACTCGAACGATTGAGCGATTCCGACAAGATGTTGTCGGACGAATTGACACCTGTCCTCGCCCCGTGATATACTGATCGCAGTGATCCGCTAGCCTTTCGAAATGTCTCTCCTCCACCAAGTTCGCACAACCATCGAACAGCATCGCCTTGTCGCGCCCGGCGATACCGTCGTCGTCGGTGTGTCCGGCGGTCCGGATTCGCTCGCGCTGCTGCACGTTTTGCGCGCGCTGCGCGGGGAACTGCACATCGCGCTGCAGGTCGCGCACCTAAACCACCGACTGCGCGGCGCGGATTCGGACGCGGACGCGGCGTTCGTCGCGTGGCTCGCGCGCGAGTGGGATTTGCCCGCGACGATTGAGGCGCGCGAGGTCGCCGCACTCGCGCGCGAGCAGCGGCTTTCCATCGAACAAGCCGCGCGGCAGGCGCGCTATGCGTTCCTCGCCGAGGTCGCGCGGCGCATCGGCGCGCGCGTGATCGCGGTGGCGCACCACGCGGACGATCAAGTGGAGACGGTGCTGATGCATCTGCTGCGCGGCGCGGGGTTGGCGGGATTGCGCGGAATGACTGCCCAATCCCAGGTTTCAG
Source organism: Anaerolinea sp. (assembly GCA_020722265.1). Classification (GTDB taxonomy): domain Bacteria; phylum Chloroflexota; class Anaerolineae; order UBA4142; family UBA4142; genus DYLA01. Next base: position 3,280 of record DYLA01000105.1, on the reverse strand, counting down.
ATTTCGACGTGCAGCTCGTTCGTCCCTTGCTGGACGTGACGCGCGCGGAAATCGAGGCGTACTGCCGCGCGAACGCGCTGACGCCGCGCTTCGACCGGTCGAATCTGGACACCACGCTCTTCCGCAATCGCCTGCGCCACGAGACGCTGCCGTACCTCCAAACGCTCAACCCCAATCTGCGCGAGATTCTGCGGCGCACCGCGCGCGTGCTGGCGGACGATTACGATTTCCTCGACGCACAGACGTGCGCTGCGTACGCGCGGATCGCGCGTGAGCAAGATGACGCCATCGTGTTCGCGCTCGACGCGTGGCGCACCCTCCACCCCGCGCTCCAGCGCGGCACGCTCCGCCACGCCGTTCAACGACTGCGCCGCGATCTCCGCGACGTGGACTGGACGCACATCGAAGACGCGCGGCGCATCGCGCTGGAGAAATCCACCGGCGCGCAGGCAACCCTCCCGCGCGGACTGATGCTCACCATCGGTTACACCGAATTCACGATCGCGGATGCGACGCGCGCGGTTGCGCTGCCCGATCTCCCCCTCTTGCGGGTCGAACGCGTCGCGCTGCCGACGCAAGGCACGACCGCGCTGCCGGACTGTGCGTGGGTCGTCGAGACGCAAATCCTCACGGACGCGCCGCCGCGCGAGGCTCGCGGCGAAACAGACCGCTGGGCGGCGGTGTTCGATTGGGCGAAATGTCGGGGCGAGCCTGCGCTGCGCCGACGCCGCGCCGGAGACGGCTTTCAGCCGGCAGGACTGGGGGGACACACGCAATCGCTCGCCGAATTTATGATCAACGTCAAGATTCCACGCGCCGCGCGCGACCAACTGCCGCTGCTCGTCATCGGCGACCATATCGCGTGGGTATGCGGTTGGCGTGTGGACGAGCGTGTGCGCGCGACGGATGCCACGCGCACATTCTGGCGCGTCACCTTCCGCAAGAGTGAATAACCGCCTCCCCACTGCTCACGGTCCACTTTTCCGCCTGGAGAAAAAATTGCAATCCGATTCTGTTCCCCTGCGCCCGGCATGGGTCGAAGTAGATTTGGACGCGATCGCGCGCAACACGCGACGCGTCGTCGCGATGGCGAACGGCGCGGAGGTGGTGGCGATGGTCAAGGCGAACGCGTACGGGCACGGCGCGATCGAGGTGTCACGCGCGACGCTGGGCGCGGGCGCGTCCTGGCTCGGCGTCGTCGCGCTTGGCGAGGGAATCGAGTTGCGTCGCGCCGGCATCACCGCGCCGATTCTCGTGCTCGGTTACACGCCGCCACACTGGATGCGCTACGCGGTCGAACATCGCATCACGCCGACGATCGCTTCGCTGGAGACCGCGCGCGCGTTCGCCGATGCCGCGCGCGCGGTGGGCGCGCCGGCGCGCGTGCACATCAAGATAGATACCGGGATGTCGCGGCTGGGGGTGACGCCGGAGGAAACGCTCGATTTCGCGCGCGCGGTGGGCGCGCTCGGCATCGAAATCGAAGGGGCGCTGACGCATTTTTCGATGGCAGATACGCCGGACGCGTTCGAGGTGGAAGGATGGGGGCGCGCGTTCACGCAGCAACAGTTGGAACGATTCCAGCGCGCGCTGGATGCGCTCGAGCGCGCCGGCATCCACGTGCGCTATCGTCACTGCGCCAACAGTCCGGCGGTGATCAATTTACCCGCCTCGCGTTTCAACCTCGTGCGCGTCGGCATCTTGCTCTACGGACTCGACCCGTCGCCGGAGGTGCCGCGCCCGCCCGGTTTCGTTCCCGCGCTAACGTTCAAGACGGAGGTCGCGTCGGTACGGGACGTGCCGATTGGCGCGTACGTCGGGTATGGCTGCACTTTTCGCGCCGAGCGTCCGACGCGGCTCGCGGTGATTATGGTGGGTTACGCCGATGGCTTTCGTCGCAAGCCGAGAAATTATGGCCAAGTGCTCGTGCGCGGCGCGCGTGCGCCCATCGTTGGGCGCGTGTGTATGGATCAGACAATGGTGGATGTGACAGACATTCCGGGCGTTCAGGTCGGCGACGAGGTGGTATTGATCGGTCGGCAGGGGGCGGAGGAGATTCGCGCGGAGGAGGTGGCAGAGCGGCTGGGGACGAACAACTACGAGACGGTGACGACGATCAGCGCGCGCGTGGAGCGGCGGTACTTGGGACAACCTCCCGCAGGTTAGCGTTCGAATCTGCGAGGGAGGATAAACGACGTTCAGTTCTTGGAGAAGGTGCCGGTCTCTTCTGTCCAGAGGTCGGGGAAAGCGTCAGTCTCGAAGGCGTCGGCGGCGGCTTCGACAGCCGCCTCATCGTAGGGCTCGTCGGCGAGTTGCTCCATCTCGGTAACCGAGTACCACTCGTCGAGCGCGTCGTAGGCGGCGTCGCGCACGTCGTGATCGCGTGAACGCGTGAGACGTTCGAGGATGGGGAGCGCGCGTTCGTCGCCCGTTTGCCCCAGCGCGTAGATGCAGAGGAGGCGCAGCGGCTTGGGAGTGCCTTTGTGGCGGATGATTTCGATGAGGGCGGGGACTGCCTCACGCAAGCCGAGTTCGCCGGCGGCGCGCACCGCTTCGTACTGAATTTGCGGTTCGGGGTTGCGGAGTTCGGCAAGGATGTATTCGGTCCAGCGCGGATTGCCGTTGCGTGACATCGCAAAGAGCGCGCTGATTTTGAGGCGACGTTCGCGCTGCTGGTAGGCCCACTCGATCAGGTCGAGCACTTGGGGGTCATCGGAGCGAAAGGCGAGCGCTTCGATGGCGTATCGCCGCGCGCTGAGGCCCTCCTCCGGATTCTGCGCGATGCGGAGGAGGAAATCGGTCACGCGCGCGTAATCCGCCGGCGTGATCGTGATGTCGGGCAAGTTCCATCCTTCCACGTCAGCCATGTCCCCTTCGAAGATGTAGCGACCGAGCGCGGAGATGGCGCGGGCGCGCACACGGGCGTGGGGGTCGTCCGCCGCTTTACGCATCAACACGTCAATCCAGCGGGGGTCAGGGTCGTCCCATAGGCAGGCAATCGCTTCCGCGCGCACTTCGGCATCCGCGTCATCCAGCAACGAACGCAGCAGAGTGATCGCGTGCCTATCGAAGGGGCGATAGCCGTCCTCCAGGTCTGCGAGGATGGCTAGTTTTTCTCGTTTAGTCATACGCGGCAACGCGGACATACACAGACGTTCCCTTTCATCGAATTTCCACTGCTATTATTTTATCACGATTGCCGAATTTGCGCTAGTGTGTTAGGGAGTGGGTAGCACCACAGTAAATCGTGGACATGGGGGTTCAGGGGGCTTTGCCCCCT
>DYLA01000104.1 GCA_020722265.1 Anaerolinea sp. | reverse complement strand
CAGGGGGCAAAGCCCCCTGAACCCCCATGTCCACGATTTACTGTGGTGCTACCGATAGAATGAGAGCGCGGAGAAGAACAAAACTTCCTGCCGGCAAGGAGGATGTTCTATGCTCATCACCAACGGCACAGTCGTCACGCTTGGCGCGGCAAACCGCCTCATCGCCAACGGCGCGGTGTACATTCGCGGCGACAAAATCGCGGACATTGGCAAAACCAAGCCCTTGATCGCCAAATATCCTAACGCCGCGCGCCTCGACGCGCACGGCAAACTCGTGATGCCCGGCAGTATCGTCGCGCACACGCATTTCTATGGCGCGTTCGCGCGCGGGATGGCGGTGCCCGGCACGCCCGCCAAGAATTTCCCAGAGATTCTGGAAAAGTTGTGGTGGAAGATTGACCGCGCGCTCACTCTCGACGATTGCAAACTCTCCGCACTCGTCTGCCTTGTGGACGCGATCCGCAACGGCACGACGACGTTGATTGACCATCACGCCAGTCCTCACGCGATTGACGGCTCACTCGACGCGATCGCCGACGCGGTGCTGGAATCGGGCTTGCGCGCGTCGCTCTGCTACGAGGTGACGGATCGCAACGGCGCGGCGGGCGCGCGGGCGGGAATTCGCGAGAACGTGCGCTTTATCAAGAAAATCAGAAATCCGAAATCAGAAATCGGAAATCAGATTGCCGCGTCCTTCGGCTTGCACGCACCCTGCACCGTCTCCGACAAAACGCTCGAGCAGGCGCGCGCCGCGCTGGACGGGCTGGAGACCGGCTTTCATCTTCACGTCGCCGAAGACCGTTCCGACGAAGATGACTCGCTGCAAAAGTACGGGATGCGCGCGGTGGATCGGTTGGACGCGCGCGGCATCCTGACGCCCCAGACGCTCATCGCGCACGGCGTTCACCTCGATTGGCGCGAAATCGAACTCGTGCGCCGCGCTCGCGCGCACATCGTCCACCATCCGCGCTCGAATATGAACAACGCCGTCGGCGTCGCCGATGTGATGGGAATGATGCGCGCGGGTGTCAACGTCGGCTTGGGCAACGATGGTTTTTCCAACAACCATTTCGTCGAGATGAAGTTCGCGTACCTGCTGCACAAAGCGGCGCGGCGCGACCCGCGCGCGCTGGGCGCGGATCAGGTGCTGCGGATGGCGTACGCGAACAACGCGCGCCTCGCGCAAATCTTTTGGAAGCCGCGCCTCGGCGAGTTGTCCATCGGCGCGTTCGCGGACATCGTCTTGCTCGATTACGTCCCGTACACGCCGCTCACCGCCGATAATTTCCCCTGGCATCTCATCTTTGGCATAGACGGCGCGCACGTCACGCATACGATTTGCGCCGGCAAACTGCTGATGAAAGATCGCCAACTGCTCACCTTGGATGAAAAGGCGATTGCCGCGCACGCGCAGGAAGCGGCAAGGCGGGTGTGGAAACGCGTGCAAGACCAATGAGCCAATCTTCGCGGTTGCTTGCAATGAGAATCAAAGAAGACTGGAAAGGAACGTGCCGATGCAAACCGACCTAACAAACTACCCCACTCACCCACCCACCAACGATCCAACGCTCGCGATCATCGGGGGCACCGGCAAAGAGGGCCGCGCGCTCGCGTTTCGATTCGCGCGCGCGGGCGTGCGCGTGCTCATCGGCTCGCGCGACGCGGCAAAGGGGCAGACCGCTGCGCAGGAACTGAACGCGCGACTCGGCTGGACCGGCGTCGAAGGGTACGCCAATCGCGACGCGGCGGCGCGCGCGGACATCGTCCTGCTCGCCGTGCCGTACGCCGGGATGACGCCGATTCTCGAAGACTTGGGCGACGCGGCGCGAGGGAAGATCGTCGTCAACATCGCGTCGTCACTCGATCCCGAACGCAAGAGCCGCGCCAAGCCGCCGCCGGCTGGATCGGTGACGGCGGAGGTGCAGCGCTTTTTCGGCGACACCGCGCGCGTCGTGTGCGCGTTCCAGAACATCGCGCCGGAGAAACTCGCCGCGGTCGAAGAGCAGATTGATTCGGATGTAATCGTCTGCGGCAACGACAAGGACGCGCGCGCGCGCGTGGTCGAACTGATTCGCCGCATCGGCATTGACGCGTTCGACGGCGGCGCGCTGGCGAACGCCGTCGCGGTCGAGGCAATGACCGCCATTTTGATTGCGGTGAACATCCAGTACAAGGTGAGAGGCGCGGGGATTCGCCTGACCGGCGTGCCGCGCGCGTGAGTTCGCGGTTTTCACAGCACCGTATCGAGTATTTCGTTTTTATGTCCTCAATCACACTCACCGCGCTACCCAACATTCCGCTGATTCAACGCGGCGACGATCTCGTCGCGATCACCTTGCGCGGCTTGCGCGACGCGCACATCGAATCCCAAGACGACGATGTGCTGGTCATCACCCAAAAAATCGTCAGCAAAGCCGAAGGGCGCAAGGTGCGTTTGCGCGACGTGACCCCCTCGCCGCGCGCGCGGGAACTCGCACAACAATCCGGCAAAGACGCGCGCTTTTGCGAGGTGGTCTTGTGGGACACGCGCCAAGTTCTGCGCGTGCGCGCTGGACTGATCATCGTCGAAACGCATCACGGCTGGGTCTGCGCGAACGCTGGCATTGATCGCTCCAACGTCGCGCCCCACGACGAGAACGAATGGGTCCTGCGTTTGCCCGAAGACGCGGACCGTTCCGCGCGCGCCTTGCGCGAACGCTTGCGCGCCGAGACCGGCCGCGACATCGGCATCATCATCAGCGATTCGCACGGGCGCGCGTGGCGCAACGGCGCGGTCGGCGTGGCGATTGGCGTCGCGGGATTGCCAGGGGTCGAAGATCTGCGCGGGCATCCCGATTTGTTCGGCTATCACTTGCAAGTCACCACCGTTGGCTTGGCGGATCAAATCGCGTCCGCCGCCTCCCTCTTGCAAGGCCAAGCCGACGAAGGACTCCCCATCGTTCACGTGCGCGGTTTGCACCTCGCGCACCACGACGGCACGGCGCGCGAAATTGTGCGCCCCAAGGCACACGATTTGTTTCGATAGAATACACGCTCGATCTGAAAAAAGAAAACTTGCCGGTTCGGAGGAAGGAATGAACCTCTCCCCCTTGGCGATCGCATCGGAGCAAGTCGCGAGTCGCCCGCTGATGGACGGAATGACCATCGGCTATCTCTGCACCTACGTTCCCGAAGAACTCATCCACGCGGCGGGGTTTACCCCGATTCGCATCATGCCCAGCACCACCGCGCCGACGCGCGCCGACGCGCACTTGCAGAGTTACACCTGCTGCCTCGCGCGCAGTTGCCTCGACCAAGCGCTGGCGGGCAAGTTGGGCGCGCTCGCCGGCGTCGTCTTCGCGCACACCTGCGATACGATGCAAGGACTCGCCGACATCTGGCGCGCCGCGTTTCCGGATATTTTCGTGGACACCGTCGTCAGCCCGGTCGCGCTGAACAGTCCGCATGCCAAAGCGTACCTGCTGGCGGAACTGCGCCGATTCGCCGTCGCGCTCGAACGACACTTTGGCGTCCGCATCACGGAGGAGGCGCTGCGCGCGAGCATCCGCGTCTACAACGCGCACCGTCGCGCCCTCGCCGATTTCTACGCGCGCCGCGACGCGTACACAGCGGTCGAATGGTACGAGGTGATGCGCGCCGCGCTCGCCGCGCCGCCAGAAACGTTTGCGATTCCCGCGCCGCAATCAGCCCCTGGCAATCGGCCGCCGGCGATCGTTTTGGTCGGCGCGACGATTGACGAGCCGACGCTTCCGCAAATCCTCGACGACTTGGGGGCGCGCGTGGTCGCGGACGATTTTTGCAACGGCGCGCGCTATTTCGATACACTCGTCACCGAGACCGGCGATCCGTTCGACGCGCTTGCCACGCGCGCACTGACACGCGTTGCGTGTCCGTGCAAGCATCGCACGCTGAACGCGCGCGCGGAACGCCTGTTGCAACTCGTGCGAGACTATCGCGCCGATGGCGTAATCTTCTACCTTAAGAAGTTCTGCGACCCGCATGCGTGGGACTATCCGCCGCTGGCAGCCGCGCTCGACCGCGCCAAGATTCCGCACCTGCTGCTGGAAACGGAACAAGTCGCGCCGCTGGGACAAACGCGCGTGCGCGTGGAAGCGTTTTTGGAGATGCTCAATGGCTGAGAGACGTTACAAAAAATTAAAGACCGCGCCGTACCTGCGGCGATTGCTCGAACAGCATTACACGTCGGCCAAATATTTTCGATTCGGCAAGCCGCTGGCGTGGCTCACGAGCGGCGCGCCGGTCGAAATCATCCGCGCGATGGGCATTGTGCCGGTCTATCCGGAGAACTATGGCGCGCTGTGCGGCGCGCGCGGGGGCGCGCTCGCGCTCTGCCAAACGGCTGAGACGCACGGCTATTCGCCCGATTTGTGCGCGTACGCGCGCAGCAGCGTCGGAATGATGCTGGACGCCAAGTCCGCGCCGCTGGGAGGCTTGCCGCGCCCGGATGTGTTGATCACCTGCAGCAACATTTGCGGCACCGTCCTCAAGTGGTACGAGGCGGCAGCGCGGCATTACGGCGCGCCCTTGTTCATTCTCGATACGCCGTTCATTCACGAGGAGAGTGGCGAGCCGACGCCGCACGCGGTCGCGTACGTCGCCGCCCAGTTGGAGGAGATGATCGCGTTTCTGGAACAGCGGACACGGCGCAAGTTATCGAAAGAGAAACTGCTGGAGACCGCGTCGCTGGCGAGCGACGCGGTGAATCTCTGGCGCGACGTGCGCGAACTCTGCCGCGCGCGTCCATCGCCGTTGAACGCGCCCGACCTGTTCTTGAATATGGCACCCATCGTCATCCTGCGCGGGACAAAAGAGTGCGTCCAGTTCTATCGCGCGCTGAAAGAACAAGTCGCCGAACGCGTCGCGCAAAAGGTGAGCGCGTTGCCGGAGGAAAAGTATCGGCTGTTGTGGGACAATATCGCCATCTGGCATCACCTCTATCGGTTCTACAACTTTTTCGTCGCCTACGGCGCGTGCTTCGTCGTGGACACGTACACCGGCGGTTGGGCGATGCGCATGGACGGAGGCGAGCCCATCGAGGCGCTGGCGCGCACGTACACGTCGGTCTTTCTCAATCAGAGTTTGCAGACGCGCGCGCGGGATATGGTAGACTTGGTCGAACGCTTCGAGGTGGATGGCTTTGTGATGCATTCGAATCGTTCGTGCAAGCCGTACTCGGTGGGGCAGTACGATATTCGGCGCATTGTCACAGAACGCACCGGGCGGCCAGGGTTGATCATCGAAGCGGATCACTGCGACCCGCGCGCCTATGCGGAGGAGCCGATCAAGGCGCAGATTCAGACGTTTATGGAGGGATTGAAGGAGAGAGTGGGGTAGAAAAACCCTGACCGTGTTCCGGTCAGGGTTTTTGATGCGAACTCGCGCTAGAGTCTGAGCGACAGTCCCAGCCACCCCGCGAGCGCGGCAAAGAGGAACACCGCACCCAGTTTGACTGTCGCCGTGTGTCGTTCGAGAAATCGCCCCAACTCGTGCGAGGTCGTCCCAAAGTACGTCAGGGCGAAAACGACAACGAGCGGCAAAATGAAGACGAGATTGTACAACACTAGATACGAAATCGCCTGCACGCGCAGTTCTGGGATACTGGCAACGAAGATGATCGTGGGCAGGTAGATTTGCCCGGTGCAAGCCAATTCGATGAGCGAAACGAGCACCCCGGTCACGAACGCGCCGATGACGAACGCGCGCACCTGCTGCCCACTGCGAACGACCGCGTGGACGCGCCGACGCAAACTCGCCGGCAGTTTCAAACTCATCTCGCCGATCTCGCCGCGCCGCGCCTTGAGAAAATCGCGGAAACTAATGAGGGCGAGGAGCACGCATAACAGCGCGGTGAGCGCGTACACCACGCGGCTCAGCGTCGTGAGCAAATCGCCCAGCAAATCAAGCACCTTGTAAAACCCCAAGCCGACGACGAGGTAGGCGAGGAAAACGCTCAGCGTGAACGCGCCCCCGACGGCGAGAATTTCGCGCCCCTTGCGTTCACTGAAGGAGAGGTACGAGATGAGGAAAATCAACGTCGCGAACGCACACGGGTTCAGCCCATCCACCAAGCCGGCGAACACGACCGTGAGCGGCCCAAGCGCGCGGAATCGTTCGATGAGCGTGTTCTGCGCGTTCGCCGTGTCGAAATCTTTCCACACGCGCTCGGCGCCCCCCTGCGCATACTTGGCGATAAGCGACTCGAGCCTTTGCGGTGTGATTTCCTCCTCGCCGATCAACGCGTCGGTGCCGATAAAGAGCATCGGCGTATGAATGTCCTTACGCCCGGCGCGTTCGGCAAGCCATTGCGCGAGCGCGGTGTGATCGTAGACGTTGAACTGATCTACGATGAGTTGCGGAAAGCGACTCCGAACGAACTTGATGTCCGCTTCGGCGCGGCTGCACTCTTGACAGCCGGTCTGGAAAAAGTACGCCATCCACACCGGCGTCGAAACATTACAGTTCGATTCAAGAGAACCCGGTAAGCAAAGCGGGATGCTGCCGCCCGTCGCGTTCGGATCGGGGTCGCTCAAGGTGGCTTCTAGCCCCGGAATCTTGGGAAAATCCACACCGCCGCGCGCGAGGCCGCTCTCGACCAAGCCGGGCAAGCGTTGACGGATCGCGTCCTCGCCGATGAGCATCTGGTCGCCGACGATGAGGGTAGGAACGCCCCGGTCTTGCGGACGAATGGAGAAGAGTTGTTCGGCGCGAATCAGCAATTCGTAATACGCTGGGACGCCGATTTCGAGTGAGCGGAGGTCTAACTGTGCGCCGTACTTGGCTTGAAGCGGCTCCAGCGTGTCCTTCTGTACAGCTAGGCAATGCGCACAATCTATCGAATAAAAGTAGAGCGCGTGTACAACGCTCGTCTGCTGAAACGCCGCGCGCGCCGGTCGTAGAGATTCGCCGCCGAGCGCGAACAAAATCGCTATGAAGGCTGTGAACAGAACTCGCCGCATCGTATCGCTCGCTCCATATAAAGACGGCAAACTTGCCGTCTCGCGGATTCGATTCGACAAAACAGGAACGCCCACGTGCCGAGCGTTCCCTTTCTGCCTCCCCGGCGAGGCTCGAACTCGCAACCTCAGCCTCCGCAGGGCTGCGCGCTATCCAATTGCGCTACGGGGAGTTAGTGTGACAGTTGTTAGTGCAATAGTGCGATAGTTGAAAACCGCAAACTATCGAACTATTGCACTAAACAGCGGAGGGGGCGGGATTTGAACCCGCGACAGCGGCTTTTAGGACCACTGTAGTCACTTAGCAGGCGACCGCACTAGACCGGGCTATGCGACCCCTCCATCTGGGTCAGCTCGTCCCGCAATCGGATAATCACACAACCGAGCGGGCGACTGACCACCTAATGATTCGACTACGCGACCACCTGACGAAACCGGCGGAGGAGGAAGGATTCGAACCTCCGTGGCTCATCGCCCATCCGCTTTCAAGGCGGCGCCGATAGTCCACTCCGGCACTCCTCCACAACCGCGCACAGTATAGCAGAGAGAATGGATTTAGTCAAATGGATTTGTCACAACTTTCGGCGTGTGCTATACTCGGACTTGCGGAATCAAACGATCGCACCAGAAAGGAGTTTTTGCGATGATGCAAAAGAAAACGGCTCGTCCCAAACGCATCGAGGGCGCGGCAGTGCCGACGCGTTCAGTTCGATCGCTCAAGCGGGTTGACCCGGCGATTCACGCGGTCATCGAGCGCGAATGCCGCCGGCAAAAAGAGGGCTTGGAACTCATCGCGTCGGAAAACTATGTGAGTCGCGCGGTGATGGAAGCGGTTGGCTCGGCGCTGACCAACAAGTACGCCGAAGGGTATCCTGCCCGCCGGTACTATAGCGGGTGCGAGTTCATTGACCAAGCCGAGTCGCTCGCCATCGAACGCGCCCAGGCGTTGTTCGGCGCGGCGCACGCGAACGTTCAGCCCCACTCCGGTTCACAAGCGAATCTGGGCGCGTACCTCGCCCTCATCCAGCCGGGTGACACCGTGCTGGCGATGTCCCTTGCCCAAGGGGGTCACCTCACGCACGGCGCGCCGGTCAATCTCTCCGGGCAACTCTACAAGTTCATCGGTTATGGCGTGAGCCGGGAAACCGAACGGCTCGACTATGACGAAATCGCCCAGCTCGCGCAGACCCATCGCCCCAAATTGCTCGTCGCTGGGGCGACGGCGTATCCGCGCCAGATTGATTTCGCGCGACTGCGCGAAATTGCCGACGCCGTCGGCGCCTTGTTTATGGTGGATATGGCGCACATCGCCGGACTCGTCGCCGCGAAACTACACCCCGACCCGGTGCCCGCTGCGGACGTGGTGACAACGACGACACACAAAACCCTGCGCGGTCCGCGCGGCGGAATGATCCTTTGCTCCGAAAGATTCGCCCGGGCGATTGACAAAGCGATTTTCCCCGGCTCGCAAGGCGGCCCGCTGGAGCACGTCATCGCCGGCAAAGCGGTCGCGTTGCGCGAAGCATCGCAGCCAGCGTTCGTCGCGTACGCTCGGCAGATCATTGCCAATGCACGCGCGCTCGGCGAGCAACTGCACGCGCGCGGACTGCGCTTGGTGTCTGGCGGCACCGACAATCACTTGTTGCTCGTGGACTTGACCGCACAGGGCGTCTCGGGAAAAGCTGCCGCCGACGCGTTGCACGCCGTCGGGATTACGTGCAACAAAAACCTGATTCCGTTCGACCAAGAGACCGCGGCGATCACCAGCGGCATCCGCTTGGGTACGCCCGCGCTCACCACGCGCGGGATGCGCGAAGACGATATGCGTCAGATTGCCGATTGGATCGCGGACGTGGTGACGCACATTGACGATACCGCGCGACACGCGCGCGTGCGTCGCGCCGTCAAGCGATTTGCCGCGCAATTCCCAGTGCCAGGGATCGACGCGTGATGGCAGTGGGTCGCTATGCCGTTCGACGAGCCATCGTCTTCGTGATGGCATCCCCCTGCCTGCGATGAGCCGTGACTTGATTCTGGTCGCGCTGTCGCTCCTGACGTGGGGACTGGGCGAAGGGATGTTCTTGTACATCCAACCGCTCTATCTCGAAGCGCTGGGGGCGTCACCGCAAGGGGTGGGCAACATCATCGGCGCGGTCGGTGTCGCGATGACTGTCGCGCATATTCCAGCCGGATTCCTAGCGGACCGCGTCGGGCGACGACCGCTGATGTGGGCAGCATGGATTTTGGGGCTGGGTGCCGCGTGGGTGATGGCACTGGCATCCTCGCTGCCGATCTTTGTGGCTGGGCTATTGCTCTACAGTACCACCGCTTTCGTCATGTCCCCGATGAGTAGTTACATCACCGCCGCGCGCGGGCAGATGTCGGTTGGGCGCGCGCTCACCATCGTTTCCGCGTCTTTCAATGTCGGGGCGATCATCGGACCGCTGGTGGGTGGCTGGATCGGCGATGGGTACGGCTTTCAGCCGGTATATCTGACGGCTGCCAGCATCTTCGGCGTGTCTACGCTCATCATCTTGCTCATCCGATCACAGCCAGTCGTCAGACACTCGCTGCGCGTCGAGGCAACGAGTTTCGCTACAGATCGTCGCTATCTGGTCTATCTGGGCATCGTCTTCCTCGCGATGCTGGCGATGTACTTGCCGCAGCCGCTTGCCCCCAACTATCTGAAGCACGAGCACGCGCTGACGGTCGCGCAGATCGGGCAACTGGGCTCGGTGGCGAGTCTGGGTATCGTCGCCCAAAGTCTGACGTTGGGACACTTGCCGGCGCGACTCGGTTTCTTGCTTGGACAGGCGACGGTGGCTTTGTTCGCGCTGGCACTCTGGCAAGGAATGGGGATGCCGGTATTCATCGTCGGCTATTTCCTGTTGGGCGGGTATCGCGTGGCGCGCTCACTGGCGACTGCGCAAACGCGGGAACTCGCGCACGCGGCGAATATGGGCTTGGCGTATGGCATCACCGAAACCGTCGGCGCGTCGGCTACGATCCTGGCGTCGCCGCTCGCAGGCTATTTGTACGCCCAGCAGCCGACGCTGGTATACACGCTGGCGATCGGGTTGATCGTAGTTTCGTTGATCGCCAGCGCCATTTTCGCGCCCAACCCGGCACGGGGGGGTAGCACCACAGTAAATCGTGGACATGAGGGTTCAGGGGGCTTTGCCCCCTGACGGGGGTGCGGGGGTGTCCCCCGATACCCC
>DYLA01000103.1 GCA_020722265.1 Anaerolinea sp. | reverse complement strand
GTACTGATTCCTTTCATCCAGCAAGTACATCAAGATCACTTTCGGACGCACCCCCTGAACCCCCATGTCCACGATTTACTGTGGTGCTACCTTAAGTTTCACCTTTGCCCTTTGGCACATTGGCTCATTGCGCTTTGCGGATCGTTCCGCGCGCCAACATCTCGCGTTCGGCATCCGCGTAGTAATCGCGCACATCCGGCTGCGCCCGCGCCCACGCGACGTACTCGGCGACGATTTCCTCGAACGAGACGCGCGGTTCCCAACCGAGCGCGCGCAACTTGGCGATGTCGGACACGATGTGGCGCGTGTCTCCAAAGCGGAATTGTCCCGGCATCTCCGGCGCGATGGGCTTGCCCAGCGCGCGCGCGATCAATCGCGCGTACTCGATAACGGTGATGGCGTGCCCGCTGCCGACGTTGAACGCCTGCCCATCCGCGCGCGGGTCTTGCAGCACCAGCACGTTCGCGCGCGCGACATCGTGCACCGAAACGTAATCGCGCAACTGCTGCCCATCCTCGTAGCATATCGGCGCGCGGTCGAACAAGAGGCGCGTGGTAAAGATGCGCAGCACGCCCGAGTACGCGTTGCGAAACGATTGACGCGGTCCCTGCACAATCGAAAAACGCAGCGCGACGCTGGGAATGTCGTAACGCCGCCCCAAGTTCAGCGCGATCATCTCTTGCGTGTATTTCGACATCGCGTACTGGTTGTGCGGATTCACGCGCGATTCGTCAGTGTCCAGCGGCTGCATCGCGCCACCACAGACCGGACAGCGCGGCTCCCACTCACGCCGCATCAACTGTTCGAGCGAACGCAGCGGCGGATACTGCACGCCATCGCGCGCACACGCGTACTTGCCCTCGCCGTACGTCGCTTGCGAACTCGCCACGACAATCTTCCGAATCGGCAACTTGTTCTCGACGATGATTTCGTACAACAGCGCCGTGCCGACGGTGTTGACGTGAAAGAATTTGCTAAAATCGGTCAGGTAATCCTGATACGCGGCAAAGTGAAAGACCGCGTCAATGTCGCGCAGCGCGCGCTCCCACGCCGCACGGTCGCGCACATCGCCCAAGAGGAATTCCGCCTCGCGCGGCACGTACGCCGGCATCTTCCCATCGCTATGCACCGGCGGCGCGAGACTGTCGAGAATCCGAACGGTGTGTCCTTGTTGCAGCAGCAAGTCCACCGTGTGCGAACCGATAAAGCCCGCGCCACCTGTAACCAAAATTCGCATCAATAATTCTTCCCGGTCAAGACGACCCACACCGTCTTGAAAAGAATTTCGAAATCGAGCCAGAGCGACCACCGCTCGATGTATTCGAGATCGAGCCGCACCCACGCGTCGAAATCGGCGGGCTTGCCGCGCACGTGCCAGAGCGAGGTCATTCCCGGCGTCACTGCGAGTTTGCGTTTGTGCCAGTCGCTGAATTTTGCGTACTCGTACGCGAGCGGCGGACGCGGACCGACGAGACTCATATCGCCCACCAGCACGCTCCACAACTGCGGCAACTCGTCGAGACTGAAGCGGCGCAGGACACGACCGATGGGCGTGACGCGCGGATCGTCCTTCATCTTGAACACGGGCCCGCGCATCTCGTTCTGATCGAGCAGTTGCTGCTTCAACGCGTCCGCGTTCCTGACCATCGTGCGAAACTTGTACCCTGTGAACGGCTTGCCGTTTTTGCCGACGACCTCCCAGCGAAACAACACCGGCGCGCCGCTCGTCGCGCGAATCGCCAGCGCGATCAACAGTAACACCGGCGAGAGGACCACGAGGAGCGCGGCGGCGATCACGACATCGAACAGTCGCTTGAACATTCTCTCGATACGTCTATCCTGCACCATCTTCCATCCGCGTCGCGCGCCACTGGTCGGCGATGAAACGCGCGATTCGCTCTTTGAAGCGCGCTTGGCTGAACTCTTCCGCGTGGGCGCGCAGTATGCGCGCGTCGAACCGCGACACATCCGTCGCAGCGACGATCTGGGCGAGTGCGTCCGGCGTCTGCGCGCGAAAGAACGCGCCGGTCTCGCCCTCCACGACCGTTTCGAGCGCGCCGCCCGCCGCAAACGCGATCACCGGCCGCCCCGCCGCGTTCGCCTCCAGCGGAACGATGCCGAAATCCTCGACGCCGGGAAAGACGACCGCCCGGCAGCGCGCGTACAAGTCCGCCAACTGCGCTTGCGGCACGTGCCCCAGGAACTCGATGTTGTCTGCCGCCATTTTTCTCAACCGCGCCGCATCCACCCCCGCGCCGACGATCTTGAGCGGCACGCGCAACTGATTGAACGCCTGCACCGCGACATCAATCCGCTTGTACGGCGCAAGGCGCGAGACGACCAAATAGTAATCGCCAATGTCCGCGCGCGGCGTAAATTTCTCCACCTCGACCGGGGGTGGAATCACGACCGCGTCGCGCCGATAGTTCTTGGCGATGCGCCGCGCGGTGATGCGCGAATTCGCGATGAAAAAATCAACGCGCTGCGCGGCGACGTAATCCCACTCGCGCAAGCGATGGACGATGAAGGCGATGACGCCGCGCGCCGCGCGTCCCAACTGCTCCTGTGCGATGTACTCGTGATAGCGCCACACGAAACGCGGCGGCGTGTGGCAATAGCACACGTGTAGCGTCTCCGGCGCAGTGACGACGCCCTTGGCGAACGCCGACGCGCTGCTGAGGACGACCTCGTAGCCAGAGAGATCGAAACTCTCGAACGCGAGCGGGAACAAGGGGAGCAGAAATTTGTAATTGCCCTTCCGCACCGGCAGTCGCTGCAAGAACGAGGTACGCACATCCAGCGCACGAAACGTGGGGAAGGTCGTGCGCGCGTCCATCACCGACGTGAAAATCGGCGCGGCGGGATACTGCTCGTGCAGCGCGATCACCACACGCTCGGCGCCGCCCGCATCCACGAGGTAATCGTGAACGATGGCGATTTTCATCGCCGCGCTCCTTGCCGGCGCGCCAGCGCGTCGCCTACGATGTTCTCGATCTCGATCATCCGCGCGTCCCACGAGTATCGCCGCGCCAACTCCAGTCGCGCCATCGCGCGCGTCGGCTCTTCGCACCGCGCCGCATCGAGCGCGGCGGCAAACTCGGCGGGATCGCGCGCCGCGTAGAACGCCTCGCGAAATTCGGTAAGCGTCGCCAAGTCCGTGGCTACCACCGGCTTGCCCGCCGCGAGATACTCGAAAAACTTCATCGGCAGCGAACCGCGATTCGATTCGTTCAAGTTGAACGGAATCAGACAAACGTCGAACGCCTTGACATAGCGCGGCAGTTCGGCGTACGGCCGCTCGCCAAGCAGCCCGATGTTGCTCTGCGCGCGCAGCGACGAAACATCGGTGGACGGATCGCCGCGCCCGATCGGACCGACCAGCACAAAAGTCCAAGCCGGTTTTTGCTGAGCGACCGTCCGCAGCAAATCGAAATCCATTTTGTACGCGGAGATGTTGCCGATGTACCCCGCGAGCGGCCGCGGCACATTGGTCAGTTCAGCCGGTATCGGCAAAGCCGCGTCGCGCGCCCGCGCGAACAAATCGGCGTCCGCAACATTCGGCAAGTAGAATGTGTGCGGATTGAACGCGCGCTTGTCTTCGAACAACGTCCGCGCGGAGGTGAGCACGACATCGGCGAGGCGCAGCAAGCGCGCTTCCCATTCGTTCACCTGACGCGCCGGCACGTTCGGATTCGCGGCGTGATAGTCAATGCAGTGATAGACGACCAACTTTTCGTCGAATCGTCCAACCAAGCCAACGAGCGCGGGCAAGAACAGCCACAGAATCGGCCGCGAGGTTGTCGGCAGGGCGCGACGAATTTGCCACGCGACGAGCGCGCTGTTCAGTGCGCGTACGCGCTCGCTGCCGTACACCGGCAGAACGAAAGGGGCAAGCACCGTCAAGCCGGCGTTGATGCGCCGCACCCCGCCGACGATGCGGCGCAATCGGCGCGCGATCTTGCTCCACTCGCGCGGCGCGGGCGTGCGTCCCCCAATCGTATCCACGAACAGGACGCGATTTTTTCGCGCCAACCGCGCGGCAAGGTGATGGCAGTTGACGCGCGTGCTCCAATCCCATTCCGCGTTCGCGAGAAGGATTATCGTCTCATCGTTCATTCAACACTCGCTCGAACACATCGAGAAACTGCCGCGTCACCGCTTGCCATGTATGCCCCTGAATCGTCGCCGCGGCGCGCTCGCCCCGCGCGCGCGTCACGTCCGGGTGCGCCAGCATCTCGCGCAGCCCCTGGGCGAGCGCGTCCACCGTCGGCTCGACCAACAGTCCGTTGACGCCCGGCTGCACCAAGTCAATGACCCCGCCCGATTTCGTCGCCAGCACCGCTTTGCGCGCTGCCATCGCCTCGGCGACGACGATGCCAAACGGTTCAAGTCGCGATGATAACACAAAAAACTCACAACCCCAAAACAGCGCAAGCGTCCGCGCGCGCTCGGTAAAGCCGAGCAAAACGACCCGGTCGCGCAAATTCAGTGCGTCAATCAATCGTTCGAGCGCGACACGCTCTTCGCCATCGCCGGCGATGAGCAACTGCACGCGCGGAAACTCGGCGGCGATTTGCGCGAACGCGCGGACGAGCAAATCGAATCCTTTTTTATGAACGAGGCGCCCCATCGCCAGAAGGTACGGCGCAGGATGCCGATACGGCTGCGGTGCGCGAAATTCGTCCGGGTCGAATCCATCGCCGACGACGCCGATAAAGGCGCGCGGCGACGCGTGCTTCAGGTACGGCGCGGCGTCGCGCTGGACGTACGTCGAACAAAACAGAATCGCGTCCGCGCGCGCGAACAAGCGCGCCAGCATCCCGCGCTGCAAACGCGAGCGCAGCGGGATGCCCTGAATGTCGTTGCCGCGCGCCGAGACGACGAGCCGAAAACGGAGAACGTAATGGAGCAAGAGGACGTAGAGCGCGTTGATCGTCAAAAAGTGAACGTAGACGAGATCGGGTTTGAACGCGCGCAGGGCGCGCGCCATTCCGACCAGCGTCCACGCGGCGCGCCACGGCAGCGACCAGAGCGGACGCCGTCCCCACGGGAAACGATGCACGACGATGCCATCCACCATCTCGCTTGCCGGCACATCGCCCGACGGGAGCGCGCTCAGAATCGTGACCGCGTGTCCGGCGCGCGCGGAAAAGCGCGCGATGTTTCGCACCGCCGTTTGTACGCCGCCAATCGTCGGCGCGTAATCGCTCGCGACGATGGCGATTCTCATTTCGACACCGGCACCACATCCGCGAGGATCACGTGATCGCCCGCGCTTTGCCCGCGCGCATCCCACACCGGCAATCGCGCCAAACTCGGATACGCGTACAGCCCAATCGCTATGCGGTATTCGCCCGGCGCCAGATCGCGCGGCAGCGCGAGCGCGTAATCGTCGCGCACGATCTCGCCGGCGTCCCAAATCGTCGTCGGATACGCGCCCCCGCGCGGCTGCGTATCGAGTTGCGCGCGCAGTTTCCCCTCACTATCGAGCAAGTGAACGAACACCGTGTAATCCTTGTCACTCTTGGCGATGCTTTGCCAATACACCGTCACGTTCAGCGATTCGCCCGCGCGCGGCGCGCCGTTCGCCAGTGTGTAGCCGACGAGCGCGAACGCGTCGCCGAACCGTGCGCCCACGCGCCGCGCCGCGTCCAGTTCGGCGCGCGTCGGCGGCGTCGGCGCGATCTTGAAGGGACCGATGAACAGTTTGTCGGCAATCGGCGCGAGTTCCGCGTCTATCACCGGCACGCGCCCGGCAACTTGACCCTCGACTTCCAACTGTATGCGGTACATTCCGGGCGCGACATTCTCGGGCAAGGCGATCCGCCAGGGGACGCGCACGACACCGGGCTGCCATCTGCCTTCGGGGTACACATCCCCGAACAGATCACCAGTGGAGTGAGCGATCTCGCGGTTCGCGTCGTCAATGACGCGCGCGGTGAGCGTCATCTTTTCGCGCCGCGTCACGAGAGTGCGCCAGAAAAGGGCGAACTCCCCCGGCGCGCTCTGGTCGTAGCCGACGAACTCGAGCCACGCCGGGTACAAGCCCAGTCGCGCGGCGACACGCTGTTGCGGCAAGATTGCCGCCGTCTTGTAAATCCGAACTTCGTAATCACCTTCGGTGACGCGCCCCGTGAGCGCGAATTGCGAGAAGAAATCTTCTTGCTGCTTGGACAAGCGCGGGAACAGTCCGGCGATGCCAAAGAAACGCGCGTGCGAACCGTAGGTGGTGACAAGATATTCATAACCGTTTTGCGCGTACCACTCGGGAGAATGCGCGAGCAGGTCGGCGAAATCCTCCACGACGTATCGTTCGCGATTCAAGTGAGGCGCGTAGGGTTCACGCGCGATTCGCGCGCCGGGGCGCAAATTGGCGTCTATCCAAGCACGCGCGCGGAAAAGATTCTCGTTCGAGTTGCGCGCGTTCCACAGTCCCCAGAGCGCGAGCGCGGTCAGCAGCATCGCGCTGGTCGCCAGCAGCAACTTGCGGTCACGCGCGGCATGCTGCACGCGCGCGACCTGCCACACCAAAATCGCGAGGATGCTCGAATGTGCGAATACGTGCGACGACAGCCCCATCATCCACGAATAGCGATCCACTTGGATCAGCGACATCCCAATCAAGCACCACGCTATCACGGCAGGATGCAGACGGCTCCACGCCAGCCACACGAAAATCGGCAGGAGAATGAAAACATAGTGATGGTACCACATATGATTGGGCGAGATGGCTGTGCCGAGCGCGACGATGATAAAGAACGGCTCCCACTCGTTGGCAATCCACGCCGCGATACCGCTGATCACGAATACTGCCGCGATGTACAAAAGCAGTGCGCGCTGAACTTCGGGCCAGGCAGACTGTTCCATCCAGCCAACAAAATGAAGGATCGAGACCAGGGCTTGGGAGTTTCCTTCGGCAGAGAAAAACCCCGCCAGGCTGCCGATCACTTCCGGAAATGTGTCCATCGGTTCCCAGCCGAAAAGCAGAATCGCCACCCCGAACAGCACGATCAACCACCCGATTCCCCAAGCAATGGCTCGCCAATCGCGCTTGAGCAAGAGATAGAGAAAGTAAACCAACGGCGTCACTTTCGTCACAGTTGCCATCGCCAGACCAAAGCCGGACGCAAGCGGCAGCGTTGCGGAGTAGAGCCAAGTCAGGAAAATACCGAACGCGGTTATCAAGTTGATCTGCCCCACGTAGAGCAGTTCGGCAAACGGCGCAAAGCCGAACGCCAGCGGGAACCACCACCAGACTTGCTCCAGCCGATAGCGATAGCGCGCGGCGATTCCCCAGAGCATCAGCGCGAGCATCAACAGGTTCGCGGTGAAGACAACTGCCACGCGCCAGTACCCCGCCGACACAGCGGCGAATGGCGCGATGAACAAGAGCGCCGGCGGCGGATACAAATAGGCGATGCCCATTGTGCGAATCGAATAAGGATCATCGTGCTGGATCGCGCGCTGGAACGCGCTGACGTAAACATCGAAATCCCACATCAGCCTGCCGTGTTCCAACACAAAGACCATATCGGTGTGCAGTCCCAGGACGACGTACCACACCAGAGCCAAAGTTGCGCAAACGATGATGACCTTCGGCACGACGCGTCCCTTGATGTCTCGAATCCAGTCCCAACGTGAATTCATTTCGTCACTCGACTACCCGCAACTCGATTTGGTCATCCAGAACCACGTGATCGCCCGCGCTTTGCCCGCGCGCATCCTGCACCGGCAATCGCGCCAAACTCGGATACGCGTACAGCCCAATCGCTATGCGGTATTCGCCCGGCGCCAGATCGCGCGGCAGCGCGAGCGCGTAATCGTCGCGCACGATCTCGCCGGCGTCCCAAATCGTCGTCGGATACGCGCCCCCGCGCGGCTGCGTATCGAGTTGCGCGCGCAGTTTCCCCTCACTATCGAGCAAGTGAACGAACACCGTGTAATCCTTGTCACTCTTGGCGATGCTTTGCCAATACACCGTCACGTTCAGCGATTCGCCCGCGCGCGGCGCGCCGTTCGCCAGTGTGTAGCCGACGAGCGCGAACGCGTCGCCGAACCGTGCGCCCACGCGCCGCGCCGCGTCCAGTTCGGCGCGCGTCGGCGGCGTCGGCGCGATCTTGAAGGGACCGATGAACAGTTTGTCGGCAATCGGCTGCTTTTGCCGATCGAGCACCGGCACGCGCCCAACGTCCTCCGCGTCCACGTCCAATTCGATACGATAGACGCCGGGCGCAGCCTCTTTTGGCACAGCGATTGGCCAGGCAACACGCACCATCGCTTCGACTTTGGTCACGAGTTCGCCGGACGATTGCGCGATTTCGCGATCCGTGCGGTCGAGCAAGCGCGTGGTCAGGCGGAACAACTCGCGGCGCGGCTTGAGCGCGCGCCAGTACAGCGCGACAGGCAGCGTCTCGCCCGGCAATACTGCTCTGGCTGGGTCGTAGCCGACCAATTCGAGCCAACCGTCGTACACACCCCAGCGCGCGGCGACGCGCTGCGCGGGCAAGCCGGTCGCGCCGGTCTGATAGACACGAATCTCTGGACCGCTGCCGGCGAATCGGCGCAGTTCGATAAAGCGCGCAAAGAAATCGTCGTACTGGCGAACCGAATCGGCGTAGCGTTCCGGATTCTCGAAAAAGCGTCCATAGGTGCCGTAACTCAACACGAGGTACTCGAATCCATTTTCGATGTACCACTCGGGCGCGTGTCCGATGATCGCGCCGCCTCCTTCGACCGTAAAGCGCGCCGGGTCAACGTACGGCGCGTACGGCTCGACGACGACGCGCGCGCCGAGCGGCAAGTGGGCGTCCAGCCACGCGCGCGCCTCCTCGCGCGTGTCCGGCTGCAAAATCCAAGCGTTGTACTCCGCCGCCGCGCGCAGCGACGGCAGCGCGAAGAGCAGCGCCACCGCAACGAGCGCGACGTTACGCCACCGCGCGACTCTCTCGATCCATCGAACGACCAAGCGCGCCGCTAGAATGATGACGAACGCCACGACCGGCAGAATCGTCGTCTCAAAGCGGACGGTGTACAAATTGATGAAAACGAAATACACCATCGGAAAAGTCAGAAGGACGATACCCTTGACCTCGCGCCGCGCGACGATCCAGAATGATTCGAGCCACGCGAGCGGCAGCAGCCATCCGCCCGTCGCCCACAGAAACCCGACGTACCAGCGCAGCGTGTCCCCTTCGCCGCCGGCGTGTCCGCTCGCATAATGCGCCGCGTCGCCCAGGATGCCACCGCGCCAAAAGCGATTCCAATCCAAAAGCGCGTACGGCGTCGTCGCGAAGAACGTGAGCAAACTCGCGAGCGCGGCGAGGTAGATTTCTTTGCGTGCGAATCCGCGTGCGCGGAACCGCGCGAAATGCGCGACGGCCATCGGCAGGACGATGAACGCGGCGTTGTACTTGCTCGCAGTCGCCAAGCCCGCGCAAACACCGGCGAGAAAATAGTTGCGCGGGCGCGGGTCATCCACGATGCGCAAAGCGAACCAGAGCGAAAAGAGCGCGAACGTGACGAGGAATATATCGGGGCGGACGTACTGGCTATGCCGAATGCCGACCGGCTCGACTGCGAACCACAATGCGCCAAGCCACCCGGCGGTGCGACTGCCGGACAGATCGCGGCAAATCAGGTAAACGGCGACGATGCCGAGCGCGCCAAAGACCGCCGTGAGTCCGCGCGCGAGCAGAAACTCTTCCGGCAGCAGCGCCTTGCCGACCGCGATCGTCTCGATGTCCGGCAAAAGCAAATCGGCGGGCGCGGCGAACCGCCCCATCGCCTTGCCGAAAAGAAAGTACGCCAGATAGACGAGCGCGTTCAGATAGAAGGTCAGCGAGGGCCAATCGAAAAAATCCGGATCGAGATTGCCGGTGTGAAGCATTCGCAAGGCGATCGTGACCGGCACGCCCTCGTCGGGATGATAGAGGTACGGCAACCCAAAGCCGATGCCCCACAGGCGCAGCCCCAGACCCAGCGCTACAATCGCGACCAACAGCCAGTTCACGCGGGCGAGACGATGGATCAGTCGGATTCGCATATCGCCACCAAATTGATACACTCGCGTAGGTCTGCGCTCGAAACGTAAAAATCCGCCGCCGCGTAGCCGGTCAAATCCACCGGCGCGCGCGGCGACTCGCCCGGGCGCGGCTGGAGCGTTTTCAGCCAAGCGTACACGCGCGCGGGCAGAAACACCTGCGCGATCATCTTGGGATACGC
>DYLA01000102.1 GCA_020722265.1 Anaerolinea sp. | reverse complement strand
CACGCCTCGAAATGACAAAAAGGTGGTTGTCAATAGACTTTGCACATGCCGTGACGAATCTCGTTTTGCCGAATTTAGCAAACGGTGCTAAACTCTTACGATGCCGACATCGTGTACATCACACGGAAAACTGTACGCCGTTCTCCCACACTCAATCGAGAAAAATGCCTTCCCTCCGCAGGCTCGAACGCCATCACGCGCCGACTGAAGCGCGGAAAATCAAGTTGATCATCGGTCTCGGCAATCCGGGCGCGCGCTACGCCCACAGTCGCCACAACGTCGGCTTTATGGTCGCCGACCGATTCGCGCGTGCCCACGCCCTCGATTTCGCGCGCCGACGCTTCAACGCGCGCCTCGCCGAAGGCGTGCTCGCCGGTGCACGCGTCATCGTCGCCAAACCGCAGACGTTTATGAATTCGAGCGGCATAGCTGTCGCCCGGTTGTGCGCGTTCTACAAGATCGCGCCGGCAGATCTGCTCGTCATTTACGACGATCTCGATCTGCCGCTAGGAAAAATTCGCCTACGCCCTAAGGGAAGCGCGGGCGGACATCACGGAATGGAATCCATCCTCGCGCACCTCGGCTCGTCCGATTTCCCGCGCCTGCGTGTCGGCATCGGCAGACCGAATCCCGACGCGGACATTGACCACGTGCTGGGCGCGTTCACTGACGACGAGCGCGCCGTGATGGAGGAAACGCTCACGCGCGCGGCGGCGGCGGTGGAGGTGTGGGTGCAAGAGGGTCTTGAGGCGGCGATGAACCAGTTCAACTAAACCCAACTCGCCCTACGCCACACGGAGGCGAAGGGCGGGCTGCGCAGCGAAAGCAATGAATCTCGCAGGACTGCTACCGCTAGTCGAATCTCTCCCCGCGTTTCGCGACCTTACTCTCGCGCTGCGCGCACAAACGATGGTGAGCGCGGACGTGATCCAAGCCGCGCGCGCGCCAACACTCGCCGCGCTATCGCGCGCGCTCGCCGCGCCCATCGTCGTTCTCACCGCGCGCGCCGATCGCGCCCACCACCTCGCAGAGGAACTCGCTGTCTGGTCCCCCAACGACGCGAACATCTTGACTTTTCCCGAACCTGACCCACTCTTCTACGAACACCTCCCTTGGAGCGCGGAGACAATTGCGGCGCGACTGGGTGGACTGTCCGCGCTGGGGAGAGGCACGCGGTCGAACGCGCCTCCACCGCTCATCGTCACGACGGTTCGCGCGGTGATGCAAAAGACGATGCCGCCCGCCGATTTCGTCGCCGGGATGAGCGTGCTGCAACGCGGCGAAACCGTCAACCTGACCGAACTCTTGTCCGCCCTCGTCGCGCGCGGCTACGAGTACGTGCCGGTGGTCGAAGCGCCGGGCGCGTTCAGCCGACGCGGCGGCATCCTCGACGTGTGGTGTCCCTCCCGTCCGCTGCCGGTGCGTCTTGAATTCGCGGGCGACGAAATTGACTCGCTGCGCGAGTTCGATCCGGCGACGCAGCGCTCCGCGCAGGAAATCCAGGAGGTGACCCTCGTTCCCGCGAGCGAAGTGCTGCCGGGACGCGGACGCGAGGTGGCGCGCGCAATCGCCGCATGGGACTTGGGCGCATGCCACCCGCTGGCCGAATCGGCGTTCAAGCGCGACCGCGAGGCGTTGGCGGAGGGGCGCCGTTTTCACGGCATCGAATTCTATTTGCCGTACATCTATCCGCGCGCCGCGTCGCTGCTGGACTATCTACCTCCCGATGGCCTAGTCGTCATCGAAGATTGGAGCGAGGTCGAAGCGACGGTGCAGTCGCTGGAGTTTCAGGCAGAGGACGTGCGCGGAGATTTGGAGGCGCGCCGCGAATTGCCCCCCGGCATCGCGCTGCCCTACTGGGCGTGGAACGCGTTACGCGAGCAATTGCTCGCGCGCCGGCGGTTGCTGCTAGAGTACGCGACCCCGGGCGAGTCGTTCCCACTTCCCTTCGCCCCTGGACCACGCTACGGCGGGCAACTCCGCAAAGTGATAGACAGCGTGTTCAAACTGCGCGAGCAACCGGCGCGCATCGTCATCGTCACGCGGCAGGCAGAACGT
The DNA here is from genome assembly GCA_020722265.1 of Anaerolinea sp. GTDB lineage: Bacteria > Chloroflexota > Anaerolineae > UBA4142 > UBA4142 > DYLA01. The sequence goes on along the minus strand of DYLA01000102.1, from coordinate 8,268 downwards.
CTCGCCGCGCTCTTGCGCGAGCGCGAGTTCTTTATCAAGCCGACCGATCGCGTCGCGCGCGCGCCGGAGCCGGGACATATGGCGTTAGTGCAAGGCGCGCTGGCGGAAGGTTTCAGGCTGCCGGTTGCAGGCTCGAAGCCGGACGAGAACTTGGAACTGTTGACCGACGCGGAACTCTTTGGCTGGTCACGTCCCAAGCCGCGCCGAATAGCCAAGCCGCGCACCGTTTCGCCGGAAGCCTTCTTTTCCGACCTTGCCATTGGCGATTACATCGTCCACGTAGATCACGGCATTGGCATTTTTCGCGGCTTGGCGCGCCTCGCGCTGAACGGACCCGAACGCGAATTTTTGCAAATCGAGTACGCGCGTGGCGACAGGCTCTTCGTCCCCGCCCATCAGATTGATCGGCTGAGCCGCTACGTTGCGCCGGGCGGACACGCGCCCCCGTTGAGTCGTCTGGGCACAGCGGAATGGGCGGAGGTGAAAGAACGCACGCGCCAAGCCATCGCCGACATCGCCGATGAATTGCTCGAACTGTACGCCGCGCGCGAGGTTGTCGCCGGGCACGCGTTCTCGCCGGATACCGAGTGGCAGCGCGAACTCGAAGCATCGTTCGCCTACATCGAGACCGAAGACCAACAGCGCGTCATCGAGGACGTTAAAGCGGATATGGAGCGCGCGCGCCCGATGGATCGTCTCGTCGTCGGCGATGTGGGGTACGGCAAAACCGAAGTCGCGTTGCGCGCCGCGTTCAAAGCGGCGAACGACGGCAAGCAAGTCGCCATCCTCGTGCCCACGACGGTACTCGCGCAGCAACATTACAACACCTTTGCCGAACGCCTCGCGCCTTTCCCGATCACCATCGAAATGCTCTCGCGTTTCCGTTCCGACAAGGAGCAACGCGACCTCGTCGAAAAGATCAAGGTCGGCGCGGTGGACATTGTGATCGGCACGCATCGGTTGCTCTCCGACGATGTGCAATTCAAAGACCTGGGGTTACTCATCATTGACGAAGAACAGCGTTTCGGCGTCGTCCACAAAGAAAAACTGAAACAATTAAAGCAGCAAGTGGACGTGCTGACGCTGACGGCGACGCCGATTCCGCGCACACTGCACCTTTCGCTCAGCGGGGCGCGCGATCTGAGCACCATCGAAACGCCGCCCGAAGACCGTTTGCCGATTCGCACCTACATCGCCGAGTACGATGATCGTTTGGTGCGCGACGCCATCCTGCGCGAACTCGATCGCGGCGGACAGGTGTTCTTCGTCCACAACCGCGTGCGCGGCATCCACATCATCGCGGAACAGGTGCGCCAACTCGTCCCCGAGGCGAGCGTCGCGGTCGCCCATGGACAGATGCCGGAGGAGCAACTCGAACTGGTGATGGCGGATTTCGCGGCGGGGCGGTACGATGTGCTCGTCTGCACGACGATCATCGAAAGCGGGATTGACATTCCGAACGCGAACACGCTCATCGTCAACCACGCCGACCAGTTCGGCTTGGCGCAACTGTACCAGTTGCGCGGACGCGTGGGGCGCAGCGCGGCACGCGCGTACGCCTACTTTCTCTACCCGCCGCATCAACCCCTAGGCGCGGACGCGCGCGAGCGTTTGCAGTCCATCGCGGAGGCGAGTGAGTTGGGCGCCGGCTTTCAGATTGCGATGCGCGATCTAGAGATTCGCGGCGCGGGCGAAATCTTGGGGGCGCGGCAATCGGGACACATCGCGGCGGTGGGGTTCGATTTGTACTGCCGCTTGCTGGCGAGCGCGATCGAAAGCAAAAAGAGCCAAGTGCCCAGTGCCGCCGCGAGAACGGACTTGGAATTGGCGCCGGTGATTGACTTGCCCTTGCGCGCGCATCTGCCAGAGGATTACGTGCCCGAATCGGCGCTTCGTCTCAAATTGTATCGGCGCCTCGCGGACATTCGGCAAGAAACACAGGTAGACGAGATCGCGCGCGAGTTGGAGGATCGTTTCGGCAAACGGCCCCTCGAAGTAGAGAACTTGCTGTACCTCTTGCGGCTCAAAGTCGCCGCGCTGGGCGCGCACCTCGCGGCGATTGCGCTGGAGGATGAGCGCATCGTGATTCGGTTTGGGCGCGCGGACGATGCGCTTGCCGCGCGGCTCACCACGCGGTTCAAGGATCGCATCAAGGTATCGCGCGAGCGCGCGTGGCTGGCGGGACCGGCGAGCGACGCGCAGTGGCAGCAGCACGTCATGGAGGTAGTGCGCGCGGCGAAGGCGTGATGGTCTACACCGCGCGCGCCGCCGCGAGCAAACGCTCCACCTGATAGCCGGATTTCCTCTCCGCTTTTCGCAGCGCCTTCACCACGTCGTACCCCGCGGCGATTTCCCGCGCGATCCGCGCGGGCGTGCGCCGTGCGTCCGCCGCGACCGACACGAACGCGACGGCAAACATCCAGCCGACGAGCGATTCGAATGCCTCTTGGTTGAACCACACGATATCGTTGTACCGATTCACGCCCAAGAACTGTGCCGTTTCGCTATCGCCGAACCACGCTTCGAGCGCGGCGCGCGCGCGACGGGGTCGGCGTTCCTGCCAGCGCTGCTGCGTCGTCATCACTTGGATGGCGGCGACCGCGCGCTGCGCTTGCGCCTCGCTCGCGCCAAGGTCTTGCAGCGCGCGCGCGATAATCTTATCGAGCATCCACTCGTCTAGCCACGCGCGGCTCTGCCGCACCACGTCCCCCTCGCCGCGAACGCCGCCGAGCGCGTGGACGAATACCCACGCGAACATAGTCCCCCACGCCACGTCATCGGCGAGGTGCGCGCGCAAGTACCTAATCGCTGCGGGTTGAGCGCTGATCGCTGACCGCGTGGGGCGCGCCCCCAGCAACAGCGCTTCGAGTTCGCGCCGCGCCTGCTTTGCCAGCCCGCTTTCGTCGCCGGCGCCGCCGCCGAATTGCTTTGCCGCGCGCAGAAAGGCGACGTACTTTTGCTCGATCTCGTCGAACCACGCGGCATCGGCACGAGGGGCGCGTCCCCGCCGCGCACGCGCGCGCGCGGCCAGCCATCCGCGGAACGTCGCCGCGCTAACCAGTTCGCGGAACGGTTGGTGAATCGGTTGCAGACGCAATGCGCGCCGCGCCTCGTCAAGGCTCGGCACCCCGCGCCCATCGAGCGCTGCGGTGAGACGCGCGTACTGATGCGACGCGTCGTCGCGTACCTCGCGCCAATCGAGAAAGACATGCCGCTTGTACGCGTCCAGTTCGACGTACAAACCGCGCGCCCACAACTCGGCGCTGCTGCGAATGTACTCCAAGCCGGTCACTTGGTCGCGGAAGATTGCGAAATGTTCGGCGTCGTCGCGCAGCGCGAGTCCTTCGCCCAGAGTCTTTTGCGTGAGTTTGCCGGTCGCCTTGTCCAGATACGCCGCCGAAGTCCGAATCCAGCCCGCCGCGCGCGCGTACTTGTTATGATACACGACGAGCGCGCGCTGGTCGCCCCAACGATTCGAGTACGCAAAAACATCTTCGCACACCGAGCCGTCCGCCGTGAAAAAATCGTACAGCAAAAAGTTCTCGACGCCGGCGAACAGGTACCGCCGATGCAGCAGCGGGAAAATCTCGCGCGTGTGCCGCCAGACCAAGTGCGCGTCCACGCGCTCGTCCCACCGCGCGCGGCGAAACTCCATCCCGTACCGTTCCGCGAACCCTTCGATCTGTCCGTGACCGAACATCGGCAAACCGGGGAGAGTCGCCATCAGCGTACAGATGCCAAAGTACTTGTCCCCTTTGCCGAATTGATCCACCGCCGTGCGTTCGTCGGGATTGTTCATAAAATTCACATAGCGTTTCAAGATGTCCGGGTCGAACTCGAGGGTGTTCTTGATGACAGAACGATAGTCCGCGTTCTTTTCGTCGCGCAGCATATTCATAAACGCGCTGTTGTAAACGCGATGCATACCCAGTGTGCGCACAAAGTAGCCCTCCATCAACCAGAACGCCTCCGCGAGGAGGAGGGTGTCCGGCGCGTCTGCCGCGACGCGGTCCACCACCTCGCGCCAGAACTCGTTCGGCATCGCCGCGTCGAAGGCTTGTTTCGATAGGGCGAAATCCGCGCGCGAAGGAATAGCGCCGCCGGTGCCGGGCTGCGGAAACCATAGCCGCTGATAGTGTCGTTTCGCCAGCGTCATCGCCGCGTCGAGCCGGAGGATCGGAAATTGGCGCGCCACACGGAGGATCGTTTGGATGACCGCCTCGCGCACCGCGGGGTTTAGAAAATTCAATTGGGCGGTATCGTTCCACGGGAAACTCGTGCCGTCGTTGCCATGGTAGATATAGCGCGTGTCCCCTGTCCAATGATCCACGCGTTTGAACACGACCGCCGCGTCGGTGCGATCGAAATAATGATCTTCGATGTAGATGCCGACGCGCGGGTCGTTCGACAAGTTGGGTCCGTTGAAGGTGTACGCGGGGAAGGGAGAGACGGGCGACGCGATGAACCAATCGGGATGTTCGATGACCCACGGCGAGTCAATCCCCATATGGTTCGGCACGAGATCGCTCGCGAGGCGGATGCCGCGCTGCCATGCGCGCGCCTTTAGTTGCTCCAGCGCCGCGTCGCCGCCGAGATCGTCCGCGACACGATAGTCGTAAACCGAGTATGCCGATGCCTCCGCGTTCAGCGCGCCGCACAATTCTTTGATGCGTTTCGACGCGGGACTGCGTTGCCAGATGCCGATGAGCCACAGTCCTGTGAATCCGCACCGCGCGAGCGCGTCGAGTTCTTCGTCCGGGATTTGGTCGAGGCGCGTGATCGCGCGGCGATATTTTTTCGCCAACTGGTCGAGCCAGACGTACGTGCTTTTGGCGATGAGGACGAGGTGCGGCATCCAATCGAGATCGCGGCTAAAGCGTTCGTATTCGAATTCACCCGCGCCGTACGCGGCGCGCGTGAACACCGGCACGCGCGCGTCGCCGGGTCCAGGGAGTACGATTTTTTCTTCCTCTTGGATGAAGTCGAGACTACTCAAGAGCCGCGCGAGGTAGTCGCCGATGAGCGCGCCCCAACGCGTGCGGATGAATTCGAGTTGCCCCTGGAGCGAGTGCGGCGAGGCGCGCGCGGGGGCGCGTAGCAGCTCAACCAGATTCTGGTTATCGGGTCCAAAGCGCGGTTGAGTCTCGAAAAAGGCATCGAGTTCAGAGAGGATCGGCTCGTACGCCGTCTCGTTGCGCAGCGCGGCATCGTCGAACAACTCGCGAAAGGGCGCGAAGGCGGGGTTGATGTTGGCGAGCCATAGGAGCAACAATTCCTCGAGGAGAATTTGGCGATGGGGCACGCCGTCGGTCGCGCCATCGAGGAATGTTGCCGCGTCCATCTCGTGCCGATACACCGCAACGTTGGGAAAATCGTCTGCGAATCGTCGCAGCGCGGCGTCCACTGCGCCGGCGCCGAGCGCGCGGTTCAGCCAATCGAGTGCGTGCGCCATCGCCGGGGGGTTGCGTTGGACGCGGTACTGTGCCGCGACGTAATGGAGCAACTCGTCAATCAGCCCCATCGCGTTCAGTTGCCCGGCGCGAACCATTTGCGCGGGGAAACGCGCGAGGTCGCGCTGGCTGTTCATCTTGTACGCCAGCACGCGCGCGGCGCGAAAATTCGCCAGAATGACGTTGCCGCTGAACGCAAAGAGGGTATCGTCAAAGCGGTAGCGGTCGCGCGCGGCGCGCGCGATGTGGAATTCAAAGCAGGGCATTGCTTCCTCCGTTCGCAGTATAAACCAAATCCGAATTTTGTTCAATGGCGCAAGTCCTGTTAACAGACGGCGCACCGCCCTACAGCTACAGCGGCGTTTGATTTTTCGGTGGGAATAGCGTATGATACCAACGCCGAACCTGACCGTTCCTCCTCCCGCCGGTTTCACGTTTTGGATGAATTTCGCAGAGCCATCCGGCTTCGCTGCTCCTGGGGGAGGACTCGTGAACACTCGAAAGGTGAATGACAGATGTTGAATCTGATGCCCCTCGAACTGGTACGCCAAGTGGAGTACGCACTGCTGGAACCGCAGTTCGCGCGAGCGGAAATCGAGGCGGGGTGTGCGGCGGCGATACAGTGCGATTGCGTCGCGGTCGTCGTCAAGCCGCATTACATCGAACTGGCGCGTAAGGCGCTGCGGGAGACGCCCCTCCAAGTGATCGCGGTGGTCGGCTTTCCGCATGGCGGCGTGACGACAGCGACAAAGATGTACGAGACGCAGGACGTGCTGCAGCGCGGTGCGGACCAAGTGGCGATGGTGATCAATCTCGGCGCGCTGCGGGAGGGAGACGACCTGGCAGTTCGCAACGATATTCAGGGAGTCGTCAAGACGGCGCGCGGCAAACCCGTCACGGTCATTCTCGAAACGCCGCTGTTGACCGACGAGGAAAAGAGGCGCGCCGCGCGCATCGCCGAGGCGGCTGGCGCGACGAACCTCCAGACCGCGACCGGCTTTAGCGGCGACACATCGGCGGCGGAGGTACGCGCGCTCCACGCGGCATTTCCGCATCTCAAGGTGAAAGCCGCGGGCGGCATCGGCACGCTCGACGCGGCGCGCGAAATGATCGGCGCGGGAGCGGCGCGCGTCGTGTTGAATCAGGTCGAAAAGATGCTGGCGCGCGCGTGAGCCGTCCCGCGCCCAATCGCCCGAGACGCGGACGCAAGGTGTCCGCTCGTTGTGTTACCGGAACAAAATCAGCGCGTCCGACGTCTGATAAGCAAAGACAGAAAGGGAGGAATGTATGCTCAAACGGAAGGATTACCTGATTGTGTTCGGACTCGCGTTCCTGTGCATCCTCGTGCTGACTATCGGTTGTCAGGGCGGCAGCTCCCTCGCGTCCGGCACGCCGGCGGCAATCGCCAAGAGCGCGGGGGTTGACCTCACCGTCTACAACCAGAACATCGCGCTCGTGAAAGACAAGCGCGTGCTTGCGCTGAAATCGGGCGCAAACGAGGTGCGCTTTACCGATGTCGCGTCGCAGATTGATCCGACGAGCGTGCAGTTTACCTCGCTCACGGATCCAAACGGCACGCGCGTCCTCGAACAGAATTACGCGTACGACATCGTTGGCGCGAAGAAGATTCTGGAAAAGTACCTCGACCAGAACGTGTCCCTCGTGACCGAGGATGGCACCAAGTACAGCGGCAAACTGCTCAGCGGTGCGGACGACATCATCCTGCAGGGCGAAGACGGACAGGTGACAACGGTAAAACTCGCGCGCGTGCGCGATCTGAAATTCCCCAATTTGCCCGGCGGTCTCATCACCAAGCCGACACTCATCTGGCTCGTGAACGCGTCGAAAGAAGGCAACCACGAGACGCAGGTGACGTACCTGACGAACGGAATCAACTGGAAGGCGAATTACGTCGCCGTCGTGAACGACAAGGACACGGCGATGAATCTCAACGGCTGGGTGACGATTGACAACCAAAGCGGCGCGACGTACGAGGACGCCAAACTGAAACTCGTCGCGGGCGACGTGCGCCGCGTGACGCCGGTACCCGCTGCGCGCGATGGGTACGTTGCGCCCACCGCCGCTGCCAAAGCCGAAGCGCAGTTCGTCCAACAAGATATCTTTGAGTACAAACTGTACACCTTGCAGCGCGCGACGACGATTCGCAATCGCGAGACCAAACAGATCGAGTTCACCAGTGCGGCGAACGTGCCGATTAGCAAACTCTTCGTCTACGATGGCGCGAGGGGGTTGCGTTTCTACGGCTATCAGATCACCGATCCGAGCTACGGCAAGACGAGCAACACCAAGGTTGCGGTGATGATCGAGTTCAAAAACAGTGAAGCGAACCGGCTCGGCATCCCGCTGCCCAAGGGAACGATTCGCGTTTACAAAGCAGACGCCGATGGCGGCAATCAATTCATCGGCGAGGACAACATTGACCACACGGCGAAGGACGAGATGGTCCGGCTCAACATCGGCAACGCGTTCGATGTGGTGGGCGAGCGCAAGCAAACGAACTTTGCCAAACTTAGCGACCGTGTGATCGAAGAGACGTACGAAATCAAACTGCGCAATCACAAGAAAGAAGCGGTCGAAGTGCGCGTGGTCGAGCATCTCTTCCGCTGGTCGAACTGGCAGGTCTTGAAGTCGAGTCAGGATTACAGCAAACTCGATTCGCAAACCATCGAATTTCGCGTGAGCGTTCCGCCGGACGGAGAAAAGGTCGTGAATTACACAGTGCGCTATTCGTGGTAAGCCCGCTACTGACCGCTGACCGACGACTGCCGCAAATTCCACAGGCGGTCGTCGGTCTTTG
>DYLA01000101.1:3322-10339 GCA_020722265.1 Anaerolinea sp. | reverse complement strand
CGGCAGCGTCCCCTGATACCGATCTTCGCGGTGACGGCGAACGCGCGTACGCAGCGGCAACTCGCGCTCGTGTGGGGAGTGCGCGCCGCGCGGGTGAACCGCGCGGCGACTCTGGACGAGATCATCGCCGAAGGGTTACAGCGCGCGCTCGAAGCCGGCCTCGTCCAGCCGGGCGATTTGGCGGTGGTCACCGCCGGCGTGCCGGTCGGTGTGCCGGGACGGACGAATATGGTGCAAGTGCGCGTCGTAGGGGAACAGGTCTAAAAAACATCTTCCCGTAGATTTCATAGAACCTGCGGGAAGATAGAACAGTGGCGAAACATTCACGGATTGGTCGTCGGCGGCGCGGTGGAAGGCGCACCGCAGTACGGGCAGATATTCCAGTGCAAACTCGTGATGCGATGGCAATTGTCGCAACGATGTTTGAGCCGCGTGTGACAGTTGGGGCAAAACAGAAAATCGGGCTGGACCTTTTGCTGACATGCCGGGCAAACGTGTTTCTCCTCGATGTCCTGCAGCAGCGCCTCCTCCGCCAGTTCGCGTTCGTACTGCTCGCCGAGCGTCTCGCGCGGGCGCAACAAAAAGTAGAGCAAAATCCCCGGCACGTTGAAAAAGACAACCATCAGCACCGAGACCAGTTGCGCGAACAGATCGCGCGAGCGCGCGCGAATGTCGCGGAACGTCCAGATGATCAGACTGATCCACACCGCGAGTAGATACGCACCAAAGAACGCCAGGAACAATTGGAGTACCGTCGCTAGTCCACCCAGATCGAAAGGCATTCCCATCTCCTCGAAAAAATATGGCTGCCGACAGCAGAGCGCCGACCGCCGTGACTTACAGGGGCGGAAGTCCCCGCTATTATAACATCATCTACAAAATCCAACAAAAGTGCCTTTGTCCCATCGGATGGGTTGTGGTATAATGGAGCGCGCGCGAAGAGATGCTGCGCGAATTGGAGGAAGCGTATGGATTCGAACTTGATTCCCGTTTCGATAGATAGCATCCGCGTCAGTCTCGTGTCGCCCCATCGCGTCGTCGTACTCAAAGATACCGATGAACGTTTTCTGCCGATCTGGATTGGCCCCTTCGAATCGGACGCGATTCATATCGCGCTGCAAGGGACACAGCCGGCGCGTCCGCTTACCCACGATTTGCTCAAAGCCGTGATCCAAGAAGTCGGCGGCAAGCCGCTCTACATCGTCGTGACCGATTTGAGCGAGGATACCTTCTACGCGCGCATCGTGATGGACCTGCACGGTCGCCGCATCGAACTCGACTCGCGTCCCAGTGATGCCATCGCGCTGGCAGTGCGCCTCGATGTCCCGATTTACGTCGCTCAACACGTGATGGACAAAGCCGCCATCCGCCCAACCCAGAGCGAAGAGATGCTTGAGCGCGAAGAAGAAGAAAAACTGGACGCGTTTCGCGATCTGCTCGAGGATTTGGATCTAGATACCCTGGGCAAGGGAGATACTCCCAAAGAGGAGTAAGCCCCTACGATTCCCGGCGCGCCCGCCGAGTCGGGAGTCGTTTTTGTCGGAAAACCGATAGGCGATGGAAACGCAAACCACCCCACCGACCAAGATGGTGCCCAGCAACGTCGAGGCAGAGCAAGCCGTGCTCGGCGCGCTGCTGATTGATCCTGACGCCATCATCAAAGTCGTCCCCATCCTCCGCGCGGAAGATTTCTACCTCGAAAAGCACGCGTGGATTTTCGACGCGATCCTCGCGCTGCACGAACGTCGTGAACCGATTGACTTTCTCACGCTCGTCGCCGAACTGGAACAGCGCGACAAACTGAACCCCGTCGGCGGCGCGGCGTACATCACCGCGCTCATCAATGCCGTGCCGACAGCGATTCACGTCGAGACGTACGCGCATCTCGTCGAGCGGCTTTCGATCCAACGCCGCCTGATCTCCGCCGCCGGCGACATCGCGGAAATCGCGTATCGGGGTGGAGAAGACATTGACACGACGATTGACCAAGCCGAAGAACGGGTTTTTTCCGTCGCCCAACGACGCCTCAGCCGCGATATGATTCCTATTCGCGTCGCGGTGGATCAGTTCATTGACCACCTCGACTATGTGCAAAAACATCAAGGCGAATTGCTGGGCGTGCCGACCGGCTTTATTGATCTCGACAAACTGCTCGGCGGGTTCCAACCCTCGGACCTCATCATCGTCGCCGGGCGTCCCGGCTCCGGCAAGACCTCCTTCGCGCTTTCGCTGATGCAAACCGCCGCCGCGCGGTACAACAAGCGCGTCGCCCTGTTCAGTCTCGAAATGTCGGCGGAACAGTTGGTGCAGCGACTCGTCGCGAGTATGGGCGAGATTGACGCGCAAAATCTGCGGCTCGGCAGAATCGGCGACGCGGACTATCCCAAGTTGGCTAGAGCGACCGGCGAATTGTCCGAACTGACGATTTTCATTGACGATAGCGCGGCGATTACGCCGATGGAGATTCGCGCCAAGTCGCGCCGACTGCACTCGGAGCATGGCATAGATCTCATCATCATTGACTATTTGCAATTGATGACGATTCGCGGGCGCGTCGAAAATCGCGTGCAAGAGATTTCGCAGATTTCGCGGCAGTTGAAAGAACTCGCGCGCGAACTGCACGTGCCGGTCGTCGCCCTCTCGCAACTCTCGCGCGCCGTCGAATCGCGCCAAGACCATCGCCCCCAACTCGCCGACTTGCGCGAGAGCGGATCCATCGAGCAAGACGCGGACGTGGTCATCTTCATCTTTCGCGAAAAGACCTATTACCCCACACTCGAAAAATGGCAAGCCGCGCATCCGCACAAACCATACCCCGACAACATCACCGAGATCATCGTCGCCAAACACCGGCACGGACCGACGCGTGACCTGCAACTCCTCTTCATCGAGGACCAAGCGCGCTTTGAAAATCTGATGACCGCGCCGCCCAGCGGCGCGCTATGAACTCGCGTTATGAAACTTTTCTCCGGCTTCCCCAACGGCAAAATCGAGGTGACGCCCCTCCCCAATCTCTTCTTCAGCGAACTCTGCCCGGCGATTGACGACCTTGCCGAGTTGAAGACGACCCTGCACCTCTTTTGGCTGCTGGCGCGCGCCCGCGCCCCTGGCATTCGCGCCAGCGACCTGCGCGCCGACCGAACACTGATGCAATCCCTCGCCGCCAGCGAGGCGTCGCCGGCAGACGCGCTCGCGCGCGCCCTCGACCGCGCCACCGCGCGCGGCACCCTGCTACGCCTCTCCCTCCCCGCCGATGACACGCACGCGGGCGACGCGGTGTACTTTCTCAACACCGAACGCGGACGCCGCGCCTTCGAAAAGATGGAACACGCGCCGCACCCCGCTCCGACGCGCGAGCCCGCCGCGACCGACACGCGTCCCAACATCTTCGCGCTCTACGAGCAGAACATCGGCTTGCTGACACCGCTCCTCACGGAAGAACTGAAGGACGCCGAGCAACAATATCCCGCCGAGTGGATCGCGGACGCCTTCAAGATCGCGGTGGAAAACAACAAGCGGAGTTGGAGTTACGTTCGCAAGATTCTGCAACGCTGGCAGACCGAAGGACGCGGCGCGACCCAGAAAAAAGACAAAGCGTGGTATGGTGATGAATACAGCCGATTCGTCAAACGCTAGCGCGGGCGTGTGCCCCATTTGTCATGGCGCCGGTTTTCTGCGGCGCGACGTGCCGGTAGACCATCCCGACTTTGGACGCGCGATCCCGTGCGAGTGCAAAGTCCGCGAGACCCAGCAAGCCGCGCTCAATGAACTGCGCGCCACCAGCGGATTGGCTCCCCTCGCGCAAATGACCTTCGAAACGTTCCGCGCGGACGGCATCGGTTTGCCTCCGGACAAACGCAAGAATTTGCGCGAGGCGTTCGAGTGCGCGCGGCAATTCGCGCTCGCAGGCAAGGGCTGGCTGCTGCTCAAAGGGGGCTATGGCGGCGGCAAGACCCATCTCGCCGCCGCCATAGCGAACGACCGATTGGCGCGCGGCGAACCCGTCCTCTTCGTCATCGTGCCGGATTTGCTCGACCACCTGCGCGCCACCTTCGCGCCGACGAGTCGCGTCGCGTACGACGATCGCTTCGAAACGGTGCGCACCGCGCCCTTCTTGATCCTCGACGACTTGGGCGCGCAAAGCCCTACAACCTGGGCGCAGGAAAAACTCTTCCAACTGCTGAACTATCGCTACAACGCCCAACTCCCCACCGTCATCACGATGAATCGCGAGTTGGAAGAAATCGAGCCGCGTTTGCGCTCGCGCCTGGCGGACGCGACCCTCTGCCACATCGTCACGATTCTCGCGCCCGATTTTCGGCAGGGAGGCGTTGACAGCCGCGGTGCGGGCGTATCGAATCTGGGCTTGTACGCCGATATGACGTTCGAGGCGTTCGACACGCGCCGTCCGGAACTGACAGCGAACGAGCGGACGAACTTGGTGCGCGTCTTTCAGACGGCGCGCGCGTACGCGGATGACCCGAGCGGGTTCATCGTCTTTACCGGCGAGTACGGCTGCGGCAAGACACACCTCGCCGCCGCCATCGCGAACGCCCTCATGCGGCGCGGCTTTGCCGTGATGTTCGCCGTCGTCCCCGATTTGCTCGACCACCTGCGCGCGACCTTTGCACCGGGGAGCGTGATCGCGTTCGACCGGCGTTTCGAAGAGGCGCGCACCGCGCCTTTCCTCGTTCTCGACGATCTCGGTATCGAAAACGCGACGCCCTGGGCGCGTGAGAAATTATTCCAGATCATTGACTATCGCTACGTCGCCAAACTGCCCACGATCATCACAATTCACCTGGGCGCGGAGATTGACCCGCGCATCCAGACGCGCATCTTCGATCTCGCGCGCAGTTCAGTCAACGAGATCATCGCGCCCAGTTATCGAACGACGCATCGGCGCGCGCAACCCAAGCCAAAATCTCCCGGTCGCCGCGCGCGGATGAGCCCCTAACGCACGCGCTTGCCTCTCCTCGTCTTTGTGGTATAATCCCAGCGCACTCTTCTGTGGAAGCCGTCGGAACACGCCTCACACGTGATGTTCCCACTCTTCCACGCATCAACTTTCAAGGAGTGAGATTCTCGAAATGCAATTGAATCACCGGGGAACAGTCCTCGCCCTCGCCTTGCTGGTCTTGGCGGGAGCGCTCGCCTGTCGCATCACCGACACGTTTCTCGCGCAGGCAACGGCTGTTCCCACGCGAACCCCGCGCCCGACGTTTACACCCCAACCAACGGCTACACCGACCACCACTCCGACGCTGGTGCCTCCCACCCCTACGCGAACGCCGACGCGACGGCCAACCGCGAGACCGACTCGACGCCCGCCCACCCAACCTCCCGCGCCGCCGCCACCCACGGCAGTGCCGCAACCACAGTACAAATACAAATCTGTCAACAAGGGATGCGAACATTCGGGACAGACGTTCATTCAGGGTACGATCTACGATCGAGGGGGCGGCAGAATCAACGGAGTGACCGTCGCGCTATCAGGCGTGGGGCCCGATGGCGAAGTTGTGGCGACGCGGCAATCCGGTGAGGATGGAGACGGCTTTTTTTCGATTATCGTAAACGCCTATGGCGCCAGCCCCGGCCAAAAGCGGTGGCTCTGGATCGTTGAAGGAGGTAAACGCGTTTCCGACGTGGTGGAATTCCAGTTCAACAACCTCAAGCCCGAAGAACCAGGGGTGTGCTGGCGCGGATTTGTGGATTTCCTTCTGCAGTACTGACGATTCGGTCAATGGTCTGTCGGTCGCTTTTTCGGACCGGCGGGACGTTGATCCGTTCAGTGGGGAGGCGCGCGGATGAGTACTTCTCGCCGATTTCACCCTTTCGTCGAACTCGCGCACCGGGCAATCGCCGCGTACGTGCGTGAGGGCAAACGCATCAAGCCGCCGCGCGATCTATCGGCAGAGATGCAGGCGCGCGCCGGCGCGTTCGTCTCGCTCCATCTGCCGGATGGCGAACTGCGCGGCTGCATCGGCACCATCGAACCGGTGCAGGACAGTCTTGCCGAGGAAATCATCGAAAACGCCATCAGCGCGGCGACGCGCGACCCGCGCTTTCCGCCGGTCGAGCCGCGCGAACTCGACGCGCTCGACATCTCGGTGGATGTGCTGTCGCCTCCCGTGCCGATTGACTCGATTCGCGATCAAGACCCCAAACGGCACGGGCTCATCGTCCAATCGCTGCGCGAGCCCTGGAAGCGCGGCTTGCTCCTGCCTGACCTCGACGAGATTGACACAGCGGAAAAACAACTCTATTACACACGCACCTACAAAGCCCACATCACCGACCCGGATGAGCCGACGCAATTGTACCGCTTCGAGGTGAAACGATACCACTGATGCAAAGAGGAAGACTTGTTCTCTTGGGCAGCCTGCTTTGGTTGACGGCGTTCGGTTGCCGAACCTCGGATTTCGTCGCACGGGCGAATCCCACCGCCACGCGCACCAAGCCGCCGACTGTGCGCCCTACCTTTACGCGTGTGCCACCCACGCAGCCCCCCACCCTCACGCCGCCACCCCCACCAACGCCGCGTCCGCCAACACCAACGCGCCGACCGACGGCGCGCCCTGTGCCGACGCGTGTTCCCGTGCCGCCGACCCCGGCACCTCCACCGCCAACGGCTGACCCCGATGCCGGGTGGTACTATCGGCGCGTCTTCAAAGGGTGCTATACGTCCGAATCACCCAACACGCGCATCGAAGGGACAGTGTACGAGAATGGATTGAAGAAGAACGGCGTCATCGTTCGCCTGTCTCACGGCGAGCACTTCGAAGCGCTGATCCCGGACTTTATCACCGGCGTTGACCCAACGGACCACAAGCACATCGCTCCAGAGCGGCAAGGAATGTATCGCCTCTCGCCCGCCGAGGGGGGCTATATGGACGGCAACTGGTGGGTCTTCGTCATAGACGAAAATGGCAATCCGCTGTCCAAGGGTCAATACATCAAAACCCACGATGGGCCCGGTTGCAACATCGCCATCGTGGATTTCGTGCATTGACGCCG
>DYLA01000101.1:0-3222 GCA_020722265.1 Anaerolinea sp. | reverse complement strand
GCGATTCTAGTCCGAAACCCTACACCCGCGTCCCCTCGGCGAGCACTTGCGCGCCCTCGATGACGATGCGCCGAAACGCCTCCGCGTACTCTATCCCTCTGGCTCGACCGTTCTCGCGCGCCCTCTGTTCGATGAACGCGCGCGCGGCATCGTCCCACACCGATGGCTGACTGCGATGCTGTGCCAAGGCGCGATACTGCGTGTCCAGCGTACCACCCACATCTACGAAATGATTGGGCGCGTCGGTGTTGAACAACCACACCTCGCCGATGCTCCACACGCCGACGCCGCGGGGGCGCGCGGCTGGATAGAAAAGCGGCATCCGCGCGGCAAGGCGCGCATCGAGCGCGGCGCGCCCGGCGGCGAGATGGTCGGGATGGAGTTCGTAGCGCTTCCACGGATCGAACGCGAGGAGGAGACGCGGCTGATATTTTCGATACACGCGCGCGAGTTCGCGGCGCAGCGCCGCGTTGGGCTCCAGTTCGCCGTCTGGGTGCCGCAGAAAAATCACCTCGCGCACGCCAAGCGTTTGCGCTGCCGCACGCTGTTCGCGCTCGCGCTGTGCGGCGAGCGCGCGGGGGACGGCGCGGGGGTCGTAACTCCCTTTGCTGCCATCGGTGCAAATCACGAACGTCACCGCCGCGCCCTCACGCGCGAGTCGCGCCAGGGTCGCGCCGGCGTACCACTCCAAATCGTCCGGATGTGCCGCCACGCCGAGTATCCGTTTCTCCATCGCTTCCTCCCAGAGGGCATATTTTCTGCTCTTTACATACCACAAACGCGCGCGCGACGCAAGTACGAGAATGAATTCTGCTGCATACGACTTGAGGCGGCGCTGCGCCTGCATCAATTGCTCGACCGTTTGGGTATCCCGCACGATTTCAGCAACACGGCGCCGGGAGTCCACGATAATTTTTACTGGAACGGGCGTCTCGCGGATTATCTGGGATGGTACTCGCGGCATCTCAAGCAGGGGCGAGAATTGCGACTGACGCGAATGCCTCACCTATAGCCAATCCGGAATGCTCCTACCCGTAGGAGCGTTTTTTGTTTGATACGCGTTTGCGGTATTTGGACTCGTGGCGTATAATCGGCTGCGTTTTCGTCATAGGAATCGAATGGTGTTGACTGCTGTATTGCGAAGACTGGATGCTTGGCGTCGTCCTCTACCCAAGGACGCGCCGGTCAGTTTGAATCGCCAACTCTTTCGCTTGGCGTGGCCCTCGCTCGTCGAAAACTTGTTGCAGACGTTGCTCGTCGTCGTGGACTTGATTTTCGTCGGCAAGTTGGGTGCGGAGGCGATCGCGGGCGTTGGGCTGGGCGGGCAGTTTTCGTTTTTGCTCCAAGTGCTGTTTATGGGTTTGGCGGTTGGCAACACCGCGCTCGTCGCACGCGCCATCGGTGCGGGAGACCCGCGTGAGGCAGAGCGCGTGGCTAAGCAATCCCTCGTGATTACCGGATTACTTTCGGTGGTGATCGCGCTGGTGGGCGGATTCTACGCCGATGCGATCGTGCGCGTGATGGGCGCGACGGAGAGTGTGACCGCGATGGGCGGTGGGTTTCTGCGGATCATCGCGGTCTTTTCGGTAGTGATTGGCGTGATGATCGTCGGCGGGGGAACGCTGCGCGGTGCGGGAGATACGCGGACGCCGATGCTCATCACCGGCTTGATCAACGTCATCAACGTCGTCTTGGCGTACTTGCTGATCTTTGGCAATTTCGGCTTCCCGCGTCTGGGCGCGCTCGGTTCGGCAGCGGCGACGACGCTGGCGCGCGGGATTGGCGCGGGGCTGGTGTTGTGGGTGTTGTTCCGGCGCAGTCGCGTGATTCCGCTCGCACTGCGCGGCGGCTGGGGTTTTCATCGCGATGTGATCGCGCGGATTCTGAATATCGGTGTGCCATCGGCGGCAGAGCAAATCGTCTTTCAACTCGGTTTCTTTGTTTTCAGCGCGATGGCAGTATCGCTCGGGACGCACAATTACGCGGCGCAGCAGATCGCCTTCAACATTTCGAATTTTTCGATTTTGCCGGGCTTTGCGTTCGGTGTCGCCGCGCTAACGCTGGTAGGACAGAGTCTCGGTGCGAAGAGTATCGCGCGCGCCGAGGCCAGCGCGCTCGAGGCGATGAAGAGCGGCGTCATTTGGATGACGCTGGTCGGCATCATCTTTTTCATCGGACGGGATTGGCTGATTGGAATGTACACGGACGACCCGCTGGTGCAGCAGCCGGCGGAGATGTGTTTGATTTTCATCGCGCTGGGTCAGCCGATGTTCGGCGTGGCGATGGTGCTAGGACAGGCGTTGCGCGGCGCAGGCGATACGCGCGCGACGCTGGTCATCACATTTATCGGGATGTGGATCGTGCGCGTGGGGCTGGCGTTCCTGTTGGGGCTCGTTCTCGGATGGGGATTGTTTGGATTGTGGCTCGGTTGGATCAGCGATTTTTTCGTGCGTGCAGTGTTGGTGGCGCTGCGGTTCCGCGCGGGAGTGTGGAAGACGTTGCGGGTGTAACCGCTACGGTCGAGTGGCGGCTTGCGGTTGGTTATCGGCAGCGGTTTTTGCAAGCGCGAGGTGCGCTAGGAGAGTTGAGCCCTCCGTTCTCTTTGGGGAGAACGGAGGGCTTGTTTGTTGGAACTTCATCAATCCACGATTACGCGGTCAACTGCCTCACGACCTCGTTGACGAGTTTTCCATCCGCGCGTCCCTTCATTTTGGTTGCGGCGGCTTTCATCACTTGAGGAAACTCCTTCGTCCCCAGCGCGGCGATGAGCGCTTCCACTTCGGCTTGGATTTCATCACGCGTCAACTGCTTGGGCATATACGCCTGCAGCACCGCAATTTCGGCTTGCTCTTTGGCAACGAGATCAGGGCGGTTGCCTTGCTGGAACAGTTCGATAGATTCGCGCCGCTGCTTGATCTGCTTCTCGACGAGGCTGAGCAGGTCGCCTTCGGTGGCGGGTTTATCTTTGGGGCGCGCCAATTCGAAATTCGAGATGGCGGCTTTGAGCATACGAATCGTGCCGACGCGGGTTTCATCCTTCGCCTTGAGCGCGGTTTTCAAATCCAGATCGAGTTGGTCTTTGAGTCCCATCCGAGTTCACTCCTGATGCGTTTTTCGGATGCATTGTATCCGATAGCCGCGCGCGTGTCAAAGCGGTCGTTTCAAGCCGGTAGCACCACAGTAAATCGTGGACATGGGGGTTCAGGGGGCTTTGCCCCCTGA
>DYLA01000100.1 GCA_020722265.1 Anaerolinea sp. | reverse complement strand
AGAAATCTCGCTATGGACGCCCGAGATTTCTCGCCGCAAAAGGCGCGGCTCGAAACGACAACTACACAAGACTTTTGGGTGGAGTACTAGGTTGAACGCGCCCCCTCAACTTTAGACCGCGTGGCATGCGACCCAGTGCTCTCCGCCCACGTCACGCCATTCGGGATCCTCGCGCTTGCAGATATCCATCACCAGCGGGCAGCGCGTGTGGAAATGGCAACCGCTGGGCGGGTTGACCGGACTCGGCACATCGCCTACTAGGATGATGCGCTCGCGCTTTTCCTCCACCACCGGATCCGGAATCGGCACGGCGGAGAGCAGCGCCTTGGTGTACGGGTGCAACGGGCTTTTGTACAGCGAGTTGCGATCGGTCAACTCGACGATCTTGCCGAGATACATCACCGCCACGCGGTCGGAGATATGGCGCACCACCGAAAGGTCGTGCGCGATGAACAGGTACGTGAGGTGAAACTTTTCCTGCAACTCTTCGAGCAGGTTGATGATCTGCGCCTGAATCGAAACGTCGAGCGCGCTGATCGGCTCATCGCAGACGATGAAATCTGGCTGCACCGCGAGCGAACGCGCCACGCCGATGCGCTGCCGCTGTCCACCGGAAAATTCGTGCGGATAGCGATTGATAAAGTAGGGATTCAGCCCGACGATTTGCAGCAACTCTTGCACCCGCTCCTTTTTCTCTTGCCCCTTGGCAATGTTGTGCACTTCGAGCGGCTCGCCGATGATGTCGCCAACGGTCATCCGCGGATTGAGCGAGGCGTACGGATCCTGGAAAATCATCTGCATATGCCGGCGCATCCGGCGCAGTTCCTCCCCTTGCATCTTGGTCAGGTCTTGCCCCTTAAAGTACACCTCGCCCGCCGTCGGGCGGTACAACTGCAAAATCGTGCGCCCGGTCGTAGACTTGCCGCAGCCCGATTCGCCCACCAAGCCGAGCGTTTCGCCGCGCTTGATCTCGAAACTCAAACCATCCACCGCTTTCACGTCGGCAACCTTGCGTTGGATAATGATGCCCTGCGTAATCGGGAAATATTTTTTCAGTCCCTTGACTTGGAGCAGCGCTCCATCTTGAGTATTCGTCATTGGGTATCTCCTTCTGTCAGCCATCGGACTAGTGTTTGCGCAATTTCCGCACATCCTGCCAGTTCCAGCACGCGACCGAATGGCGTACTGCGCCCAGTTCCAACGGCGGGTTCTCGTTCTCGCAACGTTCGGTGCGATAGTGGCAGCGATCGTAGAACGGGCATCCCTTCGGAAGGGCGATCAGGTCAGGCGGCAATCCTTCGATGGGCGTCAGTTTCGACTTGAGGGCGGCGTCCAGGCGCGGAATCGAACCGAGCAAGCCGAGCGTGTACGGGTGCAGTGGGTTGGCGAAGATTTCCTTGACGTGCGCCGATTCGACGATAAAGCCGGCGTACATCACATTGATGCGGTCTGCTATCCCCGCGATGACGCCAAGGTCGTGCGTGATCCAGACTACCGCCATCCCCAGTTCGCGCTTGAGTCGCTTGACGATGTCAATGATCTGCGCTTGAATCGTCACATCGAGCGCGGTCGTTGGCTCGTCGGCGATGAGCAGTTGGGGCGAACAGGAGAGCGCCATCGCGATCATCGCGCGCTGACGCATCCCACCGGAGAATTGGTGCGGATAATCATCCACGCGCCGCTCTGCCTCCGGGATGCCGACCATCTGCAACAATTCGATGGAGCGCTTGCGCGCTTGCTCTTTCGTCATACCTTGATGCAGTTCGAGCGCTTCGGAAATCTGCGTGTTGATCGTCAAGACCGGATTGAGCGAGGTCATCGGGTCTTGAAAGACCATCGCGATCTTGTTGCCGCGCACGGAACGAATCTCCTCGTCGTCCACCCGCAAGAGATCGCGGCCCTGAAAGAGTACTTGCCCGCTCACGATTTTGCCTGGGGGCATCGGAATCAGCCGCATCACCGAAAGCATCGAGACCGATTTGCCGCAGCCCGATTCGCCTACCAAGCCGAGCGTTTCGCCTTCGTCCAGCGTGAACGAGACGCCGTTGACCGCGTGTACCACGCCGTCCTGCGTGTGAAACTCTGTTCTCAACTCTTTGACTTCGAGTAGTGTTGCCATTCGCCCTCCTGATTCGGATTTACGATTTCAGATCTCCGGATTCAATGCTTCGTTCAACCCATCGCCAAGAAAGTTGAACGCGAACACGACGGCTGCCAGAATCGCGCCGGGAATCCAGACGAGCCAAACCATTTGCGGAAACGCGCGCCAGTAGCGGCCCGCGCTCTCAGCGAGAATATTGCCCCAACTCGGCGCGGGGGGCTGCAAGCCAATCCCCATAAAACTCAGATACCCTTCCGAAAGCGCAATATCCCCCATGCCCATCGAAAGCGCGATGATGATGGGAGCGAGCGCGTTCGGCAAAATGTGTCGCGTGATCACGCGCCCGGTGGGCACGCCGAGCGCGTGCGCGGCGATGACGAACTCGCGCTCTTTGACCGTCAGCACCTGTGCGCGCACCAGCCGCGCCAGCCCCGCCCAACCGACGATGCCGAGCGAAAGAATGACGACGCCGTAACTGAGATAGCCGCTCTGGGCTAGATCGCGCCACCCCATCGCCCGCGCCCACGCCTCGATGCCGGGCTTGATGGTCGCGGCGACGAAAAAGACGAACAGCAAGCCGGGGAACGCGAACAGAACATCGGCAAGGCGCATCACCAAGGTATCCACCCAGCCGCCCCAGTACCCTGCCGCCGCGCCCAGCGGCACGCCCAGCGCGAGCCCAACGAGCGTGACCATCACAATCACAAAGACGGCGGAGCGCGCTCCCCAGATGATTCGGCTGAACATATCACGTCCGAGCGCGTCAGTGCCGAGCCAGTGCGCCGCACTCGGCGGCTGCGCCGCCGCGTCGAGATTCTGCTTGTCGTACGGGTACGGCGCGAGCACCGGCGCCAAGAGCGCGACCAGCACCACGCCGATCACGACGACGAGCCCAAAGAGCGCGGGCGGATTGCGGACGATGCGCCGCGCGACCTGCAGCCACGGCGGACGCACCCCCCAGGTCATCACGCGGTTCAGCGAGCGCGTCATCCCATTGTGCGGATGCGCGGATCGAGAAATCCGTACATCAAATCTACCAGCAAGTTGGCGAGGACGTACGCCAGCGCGATCAACAGCGTCAGCGCCATAATCACATAGTAATCGCGCGCAAAGAGCGCCTCGTACGCGATCCGTCCCACCCCCGGCACATCGAACCAACTTTCGACGAGGAACGAGCCGGCGACCAAGCCGCCCAGCATCAACCCCACCAGCGTCACAATCGGGATGAGCGCGTTCCGCATCGCGTGGCGAACGATGACGACGCGTTCGCGCAAGCCTTTGGCGCGCGCGGTGCGAATGTAATCCTCGCTCAGCACTTCGATCATCCCGGCGCGCATCTGCCGCGTCAGAATCGCTATCACGCCGGTCGCTTCGATTAGGACCGGCAGAATCGCTTTGGGGCTAAGCACGCCCTCCCATCGTCCCGCGACCTGCGGCAGCAGCGGACCGATGGAAACCAAACGGTCGAGAAGTGGAACGAAGACGATATGCTCGCGAAAGAAGATGAAACTGAGTACCGGATTGAGCAAGATGATCGGCAGGGAAATGCTGGCGATGACGACGGCGCGCACCGCCAGATCAATCCATCTGTCGCGGTAGAGCCCCGCGATCAGTCCGAGGGGAACTCCGATGAGTATGCCGACGACGATCGCGCACAAGTTCAGTTGAACCGTCACCGGCAGATGCTCGGCGATCAGGCGTCCAACCGGTTGGTCGCGATAGCGCACGAGCGAGTATCCAAAGTTGCCTTGCAACACGTTCTTGACATAGTTGACGTACTGGACATAGAACGGCTCGTCCAAGCCGTACTCTTGCCGAATGCGCGCGACCGTTTCGGGGTTCGCGTGCAAACCCAGCATCACTTGCACCGGGTCTCCCGGACCGTACAACCCCAGCGCGAAGGTGATCACCGAGACGAAAAAAAGCAGCACCGGCAGCCACAAGAGGCGGCGAAGGATGAATGTCCCCATCGGCTATCAATCGAGCGCTCATCTCTCCAGCGAGACGTAGCGCAGGCGCGGAATGATCAACGCCGGATAGATCATCCCCTTGACGTAGGGCTTGGTCAACCAGTAATCGCGCGAGTGCATCAGCGGAATCACCGGATAGTCCGCCAGAATCATCTGCTCGGCTTGGTGGTACAGGGCAAAGCGCCGTGTCGTGTCCGTCTCCGCGCCGGCTTGATCGAGCAACTGGTCTACCGCTGGGTTGGAGTACGCTGACCACGACCGGTTCTGCGCGCTGTTCGAGTGAAACAGAATCTCGAGGAAATCTTGCGGGTCGGCATAGTCGGCAATCCAGCCCATATCGTACATCTGGTACGGATTGCCGGAGGGAGCGTGAGTCTGATTGATGAGGGTCCCAAAATCGGTTTGCTGAATGGAGACCGTGACACCCAGATTCTCCTTGAGCATCGCGGTCACGGCTTGCACATCCTGCGCGGCGGAGCCGCCCGCGCCGGTCGTCGTCCAGGTGATGTCCGGCAACTTGTCGGCGTACTTGGACTCGGCGAGCAATTGCTTGGCGCGCGCCGGGTTGTATTCCAACGAACTGGAGGGCTCGACATAGCCCGGCATACCGGGCGGCAGAATCGTATCGGCGAGCAGCGGCATCTTGCGATAGACGACGTCCATAATCTGCTGCCGATTGATCGCCAGCGCGAACGCCTGACGTACCTTCACATCGTCGAACGGCGGCTTGCGCGTGTTGAAGATGATAAAGTGAGTGTTGAGTTGAGGACTGATGGACAGTTCCTTGTTGAGCGGGCTGGAAGGGTCGCTGGCACGCTCGATGTCGCTGAGGCTGACGAACACGGATTCCAGATCGCCGTTTTCGTACATCGTCATAAACGAACCGCCGCCAATGATAAAGTACACTTCGTCCACGCTCGGCTTGGGATCGAGATAGAAATTTTCATTCCTGGCAAGGACGATGCGCTGGGCGCGCACGTACTCTTTCAGTTTAAAGGGCCCTGTGCCATTCGGTTTGTCCGTCCAGGTGCGTCCGCCGCGCTCGACGTTGTTCTTGTCCACGACGAACGCCGTCGGATAAGTCAACTTGGCAAGAAAGTACGACTTGGGGGCATCAATCGTGATTTTGAGGGTGTAATCGTCAACGACCTGAACGCCGCTCACCTCCGCCGCCCGACGCGCCAATTTTTCTTTGACGCCAACGATGTCCCCCAAATAATCCTCCGCCGTCGGCGAGGCGAGCGCGGGATTCGCCGCGCGCTCGATCGAGTACTTGAAATCTTGCGCCGTCACCGGACGCCCGTCGTGAAACTTGACGTTCTGGCGAAGGTAGAAGGTGTACGTCTTGCGATCCTGGCTGACCTCCCACCGTTCGGCTATATCGGGTACGACTTTGAGATCGGGGCTGAGGGTGACCAAGCCGCTGAAGATTTCGACGACGTACTCCGACGAGCGTGCATCACTCACGCGCGCCGGGTCAAGCGTATCCGGATCACCGCCCCCCATCGCGCCGGGCAGGCGCAAGATGTTCTTGCCGCTGGGCGCTACGGCTACGGCAGTCGCGCTGGCTGGGCGCACCGAGCCATCGCTCGGTTGCATCAAGAACAGCATCGCCGCGCCGCCAACGCAGACTGCGCCGCACAGCGCGACGAGCAAGATGACGACAATGCCGACCAACAGACGATTCGATTGACCGTTTTGAGACATATTTCTGACCTTGATTCCATTCCTTCGGCTCGCGCTTGGGGCGAGCCGGTCCATTTGAGATGCGCCAATGGTACACCCGCTTGCCATTCTTGTCAAGCGTTTGGCAATGGCGCATCACGGCTGGTGCACCCTCGGCGCGCGCGGCATTGTACCGTTTGCCGCCCGGTCACGGCGCGGTGAGCAGCGACTCGAGCCTGGCGATGAATTGCGCCTGCGACATCGCCCCCCCCGCGCGCAGAATCGGTCCGATGGCGTTGCCAGACACGATTCCCTCTTTGCTGATCAAGTACGTCTCCGGCACTCCTTTGATGCGGTAGGCCTGACTGATCGTCGTGCCGAGATCGGGCCCACTCGGATACGTGATGCCGAATTCCTTGAGGTACGCGCGTGCGTTCGCGTCTGTATCTACGTAATCCACGCCGATAAAAACGACACCGCGATCTTTATACGTGCGCCACGTCTGCTCCAGAAACGCGGCTTCCTCGCGGCACGGCGCGCACCACGACGCCCAAAAGTTGACGACGACCACTTGTCCGCGCAGAGCGGACAGCGTGAGCGATTGTCCGTCGAACGTTTGGAGCGTGAAATCCGGCGCGGGTCCGCTAGAGACCGGCGGCAGACTGTGCGCGCGCAGCGCGAGCGCGAGGAAAAACACGACGACGATGGCAAGGACGAAAACGATGACTTGGACCGAGCGCGACACGATTACCTTTCCTCCAGTTCTTTCCGAATGCGCTCCGCGTATTCGCGTGGAATCTCCGGCGTCTCGGGCGGCGTCACGTCCGCGCGGCGGCGGCGCGACCATTGCTGGAGGGTGAACCACGCGACGAGCGCGCCCACTCCGATGAGCAGGAACGGGAAAAGATACGCGAGCCAATTGAATCCTTCCGCCGGCGGCGCACCCAGCACTTGGGGACCATAACGCGCCAGAAAGTACTCGCGAATCTGCTGTTCGTTCTTTCCCTCTTGCAGCAATTGCCGAATCTCCGCCCGCCAGTCTTCGCATGCTTTGGTCGTGCACACGTCGAGCGGGGTGTTCGGGCAAACCGGGCAGTACAGCGTCTTGGCGATTCGATTCACCTCGTTCTCCAGACTCGGTCCCTGCGCGGCCATCGGCGATACGATCAGGAGCGCGGCGATCAGTACGCCAACCACCCCCCCTATCCTTATGATCTTGTCTTGCATCTTTCGTCTCTCGCCTTCCATCTTGCGCTGGCTACCGCACGCCATCCACTGCCCAAGGCACGTACGTCTCCCAGCGCTGAAGCAAATACGCTTTTTGGTCCACAAAGCATTGGGCTTGGGCCCGGATCGCTCTTTCCACCGCGTCCAGTTTGCCATTCGTTTCGCGCAGAATCGTTGCAATGCGCGCATAGTAGAGCGGCAGCAACCCTGCCGCCACTTTGTCCGGGTCATTCTCCCCCTTGTTGTAGACGACAGCAAAATCGAACACGACGCGCGCCCACAAGTCTGGCGGAAAACGCGTGGCGCCGCGCGGCTTGGCGAACAAATCGAGCACCGCCTCCAGATTGCTCGGCATCATCACCGCGCGCCACAAGCGGCGATAACGGCGCGTGCCGGAGACGAACGCCGCGCTGAGCATCTCCAGCGTGATTTCGCCGGTCAGCCGCGTCGCGCGGGGAACAGGCGGCTCTCCGCAAAAGGGAATCTGCCGCACCGGCTGCGGCTCGTGCCAGCGGCGACGATAGATATCCAGCATCCGAAACAACGTGCCCACCGACTGCACAAAACTGGGGTCGAGCGCGACGGCGGCTTCGCGCTTGTGCTCCATCTTGACACCTAGCGGCACTTGACACATCCGCACATTCTCGTTCAGCGCAATCGTCGTCAGCCAAACGTCAATGCCGTGCCGCGCGACGTCCGTTTCCCACACATCGCGCTCGTGCGCCGCAATCGCAAAATCGCGCCCAATCGCAAAATCGTCCGCGACCGGGTAGCGCACCTCGACGTCGTAGAGCAAGCGCGTCATCGGATGGACCAGGAGATCGTTCACTGCGCTTTCGACCAATGGCTGCGCGTACGCCGGGAGCGCAAAGTCGAACTGCGCGTCGAGAATCGGCGCAGCCAGTTTGAACACCCAATCGCGCGAGAGACTGACCAAATCGGCTTCCAAAACGATGCAGACGCGCGCGCCGGTCACGCGCGTCATCTCCAGAATCGCGCGCACCGCGCTCCCTTTCCCCGGGATGCCTTGATACGTCGTGACGATACGACTGACCGACGGTGGTAGTGGACGACTCGATGCCGTCTCCACCGTCTCGTCGGACGAGCCCCCATCAACGATGGCGATGACCGAACGCCGGGTCGGAAAGTACGTTCGCAAACCATCAACTGCCGTATCCACTACTTGGGCAATCGTCGTCGCGTTTCGATAAGTTGGAATTCCCACCAACACGTCCGCTTGGCCGATTTCGGCGAGGCGGCGCTGTCCTTCGGTTCTCAACGCTGTTTCGAACAATCGCGTACTCCCGATAAAAGGTCACTTGACCGCTGCGATCGTGCGCGCGGCTTCTTCTGGCGTCGTTTCGCCGCGCCACACCGCCGCTATCCCGGCGCGCCAAGCCGCCGCGGACTTGGCATACGCCGACGCGTGCGGCACTGCCGTCGCGCGTTCCAGCATATCGCGCACAAAGGTCGCGTACTCGGGTGGCTCTACCGCCAGCGACAGCGGAGTGCGACTCGCTGGCAATCGCCGCGCGGCGCGCAGCCATGGCGACAGGCGTTCGCTCTGCGTAAGGAACTGGACGAAGCGCGCGGCGACGGCTTGGCGCGTCGGATCCGCTGTGACGAGCGCGAACGCCCACGCGTTCGCTAGCGTCGCGGTTTTCCCGTCGCGCGTCGGCACCACCGCGTACAGCGCGTTCGGCAGCCGGTCGCGCTCGGCGAGATAACGCGACGCCAACACCTGCGCCATCGGAACCTGTCCATCGGCAAAGGCGCGCCAGCACTCCCCCGCGCTTGTCAGTGCGAGAGCGTTTGGGGGCAAAGCCCTCGCGTCCCGCGCGCGTTTGAAGAAACTCAAAACCTGAGCAGTCGCCGATGGATCGAGCGCGAGGGGTGTCGGCAACACGCCAGGCGACGCCAGCGCGGCATACTGCAACAGAAATGCGTCGTCGCCTCCGAGAGGCAAGGCAAGCGGCGTCTCGAGTCTCAACACATCGTCCCAGCTCAGCGGAACTTTTCTGACGAGGGTTTTGTGGTAAACCAAATGCTGCGCGTCGGCGGCAAAGGGCATTCCCACCCACCGATTCTGCACGTGCGCGGCTTGTTTCGCAAAGGGAAACAAATCATTATTCAGTTCCGTAGGCAAGAATCCGTCGTAGGATTGCAACACGCCGGCTTGCGCCGCGAGGGGTAACTCGGCTAGATCGAGCACGATCAAATCGGGCAACAGGATGGGCGCGACGGCGTGAGTCGTCAACAACGCGTCCAGCAATCCCCCTTTGCCCTGCGTTTTTTTCAGCACGACCTCTACGCGGAAATTCGGGTAGGTCGCGTTGAACGCGTCGAACTGGCTACGGAGGATGCGTCCCGCCGGCGTATCGCCCGGCGCGAACTCTTCGCTGGTCCAGAGGGTCAGTGTGATTGGGCGCGTCGTCGTAATTGGCGCGGCTGTCGCCGGGTCGCGCGTTGCCGCGGCAGTTGGCGTAAGTGGCGGCGCGGAGGCAGACGGCGCGGCAACAGGCGCGCTGTTCAGCGCGCATGCCATCACCGTTGCGCCGACAAGCCATAGCAGCAAAAGCACAAACGACCCTAAATGGCTTTTCACCTTGACAATCTCGTGAGGGATTGCGCGGATACCCGCGCGCGTAGATGTCGCGTAGGTTTCCAACCTTCCCCACTCGATCCTTGGGTGGCGGCACTGCCACGCGACGAGGCTATTATAGCACAACCCGTCAGGATTTGCATTTTTAGGGGGATTGCGTAAAATTCAATTAGAGCCCGCTAGAAAAAATCTTCACCAGGAGGTTCTTCCAATGGACCTGGCGCGCCTCATTCGTAGCATCCCTGATTTCCCAGTCAAAGGCATTCTCTTTCGCGACATCACGACGCTCATTCGCGATGGAGAGGCATTTCAAGAGGCGGTTGACCAGATGGTCGAACGCTACATTGATACCGAAATAGATGTCGTTGCGGCGATTGACGCCCGTGGTTGGATTTTCGGCGCGCCGCTGGCGTACGAACTAGGCGCCGGATTCATCCCGATTCGCAAGCCGGGGAAATTGCCAGCAGAAACGGTCAAGGCGTCCTACACGCTCGAGTACGGCACGAACACGCTCGAAATGCACAAGGACGCGCTGACGCCCGGTACCAAAGTTTTGCTCGTGGATGATTTGCTGGCGACTGGCGGCTCGGCCAAGGCAGCCATCGAACTGATCGAGAAACTTGGCGGGCAAGTGGTTGGCGTTGCCTTCCTGATCGAACTCGTGGACTTGCATGGGAGAGACCTCCTCAAAGGGTACGATGTCTTTTCGATGATTCCATTCGAGGGCGCGTAGTAGAATCTTGGAATCGCGAGGGGCAAGGTGTCTGCTTGCCCCTCTTTTTTCGACTTTTTCTCGCTGGTTGGTTATATGGTAGCACCACAGTAAATCGTGGACATGGGGGTTCAGGGGGGCTTTGCCCCCTGACGGGGGTGCGGGGGTGTCCCCCGATACCCCATCTCCC
>DYLA01000099.1 GCA_020722265.1 Anaerolinea sp. | reverse complement strand
GGGGCATCAAGTGCACCAGTTTTGACGTCTCCACGATTGAATGTAGCGTTACCATGTCTGGCACTTCGGTACTATTTACTTGAAACAGAAAAATGCTTAGAATGCCATCGAGTTGGTATTCTGGTCAGACCAGAAAACCACAGAGGATCAGATGAAGATAACTCCGGTTTCTCGCAATACGCTAGCGCGCTCGGTCGCCGAGAGGCTTTTCGACCTGATTTCCGACGGCACGATCAAGCCGGGTGACAAGATGCCCTCTGAGCGCGATCTGATGGACAAACTCCAGGTGTCGCGCACGACTGTGCGTGAGGCGCTCCAGTTGCTCGCGGCGAGCCATGTCGTCGAGATTCGCCCCGGCATCGGCACGTTCGTCAGTCTGCACGCGCTCGACCTGATTCCGCACGCGCGCCAGGCACTCGAGTCATCGCACCCAGCGT
Organism: Anaerolinea sp.; assembly: GCA_020722265.1. Lineage (GTDB taxonomy): Bacteria > Chloroflexota > Anaerolineae > UBA4142 > UBA4142 > DYLA01. The sequence goes on along the minus strand of DYLA01000099.1, from coordinate 10,106 downwards.
TTCCGCCGGCTGCCGCGCCGGGCGATGGCGCGGGACGCGCGCACTTGGCCGGCCTCGCGCCGATGCCCCCCGCACCCGAAAAACCGGTCCGCCTTCCGAATCTCAAGGCGGACCGCCTCGGCACGTTCGAATTCATTTCTTGGTGGGAGCGTACCAAGGTCCAAGCCGCGCGCGTGATGATCGTCGGCGCCGGCGCGCTCGGCAACGAAGTGCTCAAGAACCTCGCGCTGATGGGCGTCGGCAATCTCTTCATCGTAGATTTCGACACGATCGAAGCCGCGAATCTCAGTCGCTCGGTCCTCTTTCGCGCCGAGGACAATGGCCAGAGCAAGGCGGAGGTCGCCGCGCGGCGCGTCAAGGAACTCAATCCCGATGTCCACGTGCAGTACTTTCACGGCGACGTGAATATGCAACTCGGCTTGGGCGTCTTCCGCCGGATGGATGTGATCATCGGCTGTCTCGACAACCGCGAGGCGCGCCTTTCGATCAATCGGTTCGCCTACCGGCTCAACAAGCCCTGGGTGGATGGCGCAATTCAAGAACTCATCGGCTTGGTGCGCGTGTTCGTCCCCGGCGAAGGCGCGTGCTATGAATGTACGCTCACCGAGCAGGCGCGCCGCGAGATGTCGCTGCGCTATTCCTGTCCACTCCTCGCCCGGCAAAACATCCTGCTCGGCAAGGTGCCGACCACGCCGACGATTTCCGCGATCGTCGGCGGGTTGCAATCCCAAGAGGCGCTCAAGTTGATTCACGGGATGCCGGTCCACGCTGGCCAAGTCGTGCATATCAACGGAATGACGAACGACTTTCACACGACGGCGTACACGCCAGACCCAGAGTGCGCCAGCCACTGGGTCTATGGCGATATCGTCGAACTGCCTGACCGGCAAGCCGCCACCACGACTGGGGCAGAGTTGTTGCGGATCGCGCGCGACGCCCTTGGCGCGCACGCGGTGATCGAACTCGATCAGGAAATCGTCACGCAACTCGAATGTCACCAGTGCGAGACGGTGACCGATGTCTTCAAACCGGTCTCGCAGATCACCTACAACGACGGCTTGTGTCCCGGCTGCGGCGAATTGCGGGAGGTGCATATGTCGCACCTCATCACCGGCAAAGAGCCATTCCTGCATCGTCCGCTGCTCGCGCTCGGCATCCCCCCTCTGCACATCGTCCGGGCGCGCAACGACGAAGAGTATCGCTTTTTCGAACTGACCGGCGATCTCGCCAACACACTGCATTGGTCGCACTTTGAGGGGGGCGCGCGTTCCGCGCATGCGGCGCGCGTCCGCGTCCATCCGCGCCCCCGGCTCACGCTCGGCGCGTTCCTGCCGAATGAGGGCAAGCCCGCGCCGATGCCGCGCCCGCGCGTGGTGGTACATTAAGGAGCGGGACAGCCGATGCCAACGAGCCGTCGCTCTCGGTGGGGCTTGCGCATTCGATGCGCGCTCGGCGCGTTGCCGGTACTGGGCTGGGGCTTTTTGCTCGGCCTCGCGCTCGTCCGCGCGAACGCGTCGCTCTATCTTCTCAACTTGATCGCCGTCGTCGCGCTCGCCTTGATCGGCGGCGTGATCGTCACTCAGGCGTTCCATCGCATCCTGCCCGAGTGGCACAAACTGGTGCGCTTGCTCGTACTCTTGTGGCTGACCGCGCCAGCCATCGTGCTGGGGCTGGGCTGGGGCGTATGGGAACAATCACTAGACCCGCTGCGCCTCGTGAACGCGACCGGCGCAACACTTTGGGAGGTCGAAGGGGCGCTCGTGCTGGCCGGGCTGCTCGGCGGAACGTGGACGGGATGGACGCGACCACTTCTCTCGCTGGGCGGAAAGATGCTGTGGGCATTGCTCGAACCGCCGGCGCGCTTTTTCGAATCTGTCGGACGCGGCTTTTTGTGGCTGCCCTTGCAAGTGGTCGGATTCTTCAGGCGCACCTCCGAACACGCGGCGGCGGTCGGCGCCCACCTACAGACCTTGCGCCCGCCGGCATTTTCCCGCCGCACGCCGCGCGTCGCCTCGCCCGTCTCCCCGCCCGGGCGCGCGCCTCTGCCCGCTGCGCCCGCGCCGGCGACGCACCATCGCCGCAACAATCACAACGGCGCGCGTGTCGGCGACGTCATCGAAGTTCGCTGCCCGTACTGCTTCGACATTATCAAACCGAACGACCCACGCGGCGTCAAGGTGTGCGAGGTATGCCACACGCCGCACCACGCCGACTGTTGGGCGATCACCGGCAGATGCCAGGTGGCGCACCTGAATACCTGAGCCGAGATCCCGCCCCGGCACGCTGGGACAAGGGTGCGAAAGTTCGGCTGAGCCAGGAGGAATTATGCCCGATCTACCTGTAGTCGTCGTTTTACCTGCCGGCGGTGCGCGCTCCGCCGAAGTGCCGGACGATGTGCCGGTCCGGGAACTGCTGCCCGAACTCGTCTCCGCGTTGGAATTGCCGACGACGGGACCAGACGGGCGTCCGATGGGCTATCGGCTGGACAGCAAGGCGTTGGGGCGCGAACTGCGCGAAAGCGAAACGCTCGCCGAGGCAAAGGTCCCGCCGAATGATCGGCTGATGATTACTGCCGATGTCACTGCAGGCGCGTCGGGGCACGCCCTCGTCAGCGCGACGCCCCGCTTCCGCCGGCTCAAAGCGGACTATGACAAGATGCTGGAACTCAAGGCGCACAGCGACCTGATTGACTTTGTGGTGGTGGATCAAAAAGCCGGCATGCCCCCTGAAAAGTACATCGTCACCTACAACGTCAAAAGCATCATAGGGATTGACGCGCGCGGCAATCCGCGTTTCGGCAACAAGCATCAGGTCGCGATCTATCTGCACAACGAGTATCCGCAGCGTTGGCCCGGCTTGAAATGGCTTACCCCGATCTGGCATCCGAACATCCAGCGCGCCAATGGCAGCGTGTGCATTGACGCGGCGTGGTGGACCGCCGCACGCGCGCTCGATCGGCTGGTGGTGATGCTGGGCGAGATGGCGCAGTGGAAGAACTTTCACGACGATCCGAGCCGGCCGCCCTTTCCCTGGGATGTCGAAGCCGCCCGGTGGAGTATGCAGTATCGCCGCACTCATCCCGGCTGTTTCCCGGTGGATCGGCGCGAACTCTTGCGCCCGGAACGGGTGAAACTGACGACGCTGTCTGCCGCGGCACCGCGCCAGCCGCGCATCAAACTCAAATAACGCGACCTGACACAGGGTCACGAGGCGAATAAACCAACCCCATCCCATTCTTGGAAAGGAGCATCACAATGGCTGAAGTACCGGTTACTCTCATACTCCCCGCCGGCGGATCACGCACCGCCGAGGTGCCGAACGACGTGCCGGTGCGCGAGTTGCTGCCCGAGTTGACCTCGTCGCTGCAACTGCCCACGACGGGCCCCGATGGTCGTCCGATGTCGTATCGGATAGACAGCAAAGCCCTGGGGCGCGAACTGCGCGAGGAGGAAACGCTCGAATCCGCAGGCGTGCCGCAGAACGACCGTCTGATGTTGACCGCCGACGTGACGGCAGGATGAGGCAAAGGGGCGGCGAGTCCGCCGCCCCTCTGCAACACCGCAACGCAAGGGGATGGCTGCCTGGATGGAAGGGACAGACCTCTATCGCGCGCTCAGCATCACGCCGATCGCCAATGCCCGCGACGTGCCGATGGTGTACGAGTTGACTGGCGATGTGACGACCATCGGCTCGGCGGAGGACGATACGATCTGGCTCGCCGATGCGCGGGTGGCGCGGCATCATCTCGCGATTCAGCGCATCGCTGGGCGCGATCACCTCCTCGTAGACCTGAGCGCGCATCGGCACAGGCGCGGCTGGAGCGAGCATCGTCCCGGCGATACGTACCGCTGCCCGCGCCACGGCGCGTTCGAGCGGCTGGATCAGCGGGGGTGGTGTCCGCAATGCCGCACTCGGCGCGGCTCGCTGTGGCTCATCCGCCCCCTCGTGCCCGGCGAGGCGTTCGAGATCGGCGGCGCGTTTCGCGCGACCTACCTCGCCTCCGAGCGCGCACCGCGTCGCCTCGCACTGCCGGCGCGCGCGTCGCCGATTCTCACGCGCGCCCAGCCGACCGACGATTCCAACCTGTGGCGCTGGCAGCCGGCCGAAATGCCCTTTCCAATTTTCTTGCACCAGCGCGTCAATCGCGCCATCACCCAGCACGCGCGCCAGAATATGCGGCGCGAAGTCGGCGGGGTTTTGCTCGGCGAGGTGTGCCGGGATAACGCAGGGCAGATGTTCGTCGTCGCCACCCATGCGCTCCAAGCCGAGTTCGCCGAGGAGGCGCAGGGGCATTTGACCTTCACCCGGAGAACGTGGCTCGAGATGCACAGCACGCGCGAAGCGCAGCACCCGGATAAGGTGATCGTCGGTTGGTACCACACTCATCCGGGCTGGACGATTTTCTTGTCGGAATGGGACTTGTTCATCCATCGCAGTTTTTTCAAAGACCCCTGGCAATTCGCCTTGGTGATTGATCCGTCGCTCGACCGCGCCGGCTTTTTCGTCTGGAAGGATGATCAGGTCGCCGATCCCCGTGCGCCGGTCGAGCCATTCCGTCTTGCGGAACTGGATGGCTGGGCAGGTAGCGTTAATCCGCGCGTGCGCGTCAGGTTGACCGGTCCGGCACACCCGCGGTGATCAGAGGAATGTACAATGGCTGCACAGATCAGACTATTCGACCAGACGCCGGCGGCGGCGGTTGAAATGCCGATGCCGCTTGGCGACGCGCTGAAATGGAACTCGTGGTACGAGGATCACGTCGCGACGCGCGTGGAGGTCTTTTTCGCCCAGTCAGCGTATGCCCGATGCGTCGAACATGCCGAGAGTGATCTGAACCACGAAGTCGGCGGGGCGTTGATCGGCGAGGTGCGCTACGATCCGACCGCGGCGCGAACGTACATCGTCATTCAGGATATTCTGCCGGCGCGGTACACGGCGGCGGGACGGGCGCACGTCACTTTCACTCAGAACACTTTGGTCTACCTGAACAATGAACTCGAAAGTCGTTTCCCCGGCAAGCGGATGGTGGGGTGGTATCACACGCACCCGCGCTTTGGAGTGTTCCTGTCCGGTTACGATGCGTGGTTGCATCGGCATTTCTTCGACGACCCCATTCAGGTCGCCTTGGTCATTGATCCGGTGAACGTTCAGGGTGGCTTTTTCTGCTGGCAAACTACCGGTGAGCTCGATCCCAAGCACTGCACCGGTTTCTACGAGTTGAGCGACATGGATGGTGACAGCATCGTGCGCTGGACGAATCTCGCGCCGGCGCTGGAGGCGGCACGGGTGCTGGAAGAGGACGGACCGCGCGAGAAAGGAGAAGGGCAATGAGTTTGCGAATGCGCGCGTACTATTACGCGATTCTGGGTGCGCTGGGTGCGCTGGTCGGCTGGCGCATCAGCGAGACGTTTGGGTTTTGGCGCGGCGTGAATGTCTACGTCAGCGACTTGGTGCTGGGCGCGCTCATCGGCGTGTGCCTCGGCGCGCTCATCGGCGCGAGCGAGGGACTGTTGGCGCAGTCGTGGTTCCGCGCGCTGCGCGCCGGCGCGCTCGCCGGCGGCATCGGCTTGATCGCCGGCGCGGTCGGCTTGCCGCTGGGCGAATTCGTCTTTCAGATCACCGGCGGCGAACTCGTTGGACGCGCGCTCGGCTGGGGGCTGTTCGGCTGGCTGCTCGGCTTGTCGGAAGGGCTCACGAGCGGGACGCAGATGTGGAAAGGCGCCGCCGGGGGAATCGTCGGCGGCATCGTCGGCGGCATCGTGCTGTTCATCCTGCAATCGCTGCTGGGCGTCACTGCGCTCGGCAAGATGCTGGGCTTGGTCGTGCTCGGCGCGTCGGTCGGCGTGTTCATCGCGCTGGTGGTGGTGATGCTCTCGCGCGCGTGGCTCGAAGTCACGAGCGGCAAGCTGCAAGGGACCTCGTTCATTCTCGACAAGTTTATGCCAGCGCACGGTCCGGCCGCCATCATCGGCAGCAGCGAATTCAAAGCCGATATCGCGCTGCCCGATCCGAGTATGGCGGCGCAGCACGCGCGGTTGAAAGGCGCAGACACGCACTTTGTGATCGAAGATATGAGCGTGGGGCTGGGGACGTTCGTCAATGGGCGCAAGGTGGAAGGGGCGCGGCTGGCGAACAACGCGGTCATCCGTCTGGGCAATACGGAATTGGTGTACCACGAACGGCGTTAGTTGGAGAGAGAAGGAGGCTCCGATGTCAAGATACTGGTTTTCACCCGCTCTCGCGGTCGCCATCGTCCTGCTCAGGGTGGTGGGCGCGCACGCGCAAAGCCCGATCAACATCACGGTCACGCAGGTGGACGATGCACGTTTTCCGCAGGTGGACGTGTTCGTCTCGATTACCGATGCGAGCGGCAATCCCGTGCGGAATGTCTCGCCGAGCGCGCTGCAACTCGAAGAGAATGGCAAGGCCGTGCCGCTGGTCGCCGCGACGCGCGCCGGGGAGCAGAACCCGGTGAATGCGGTGCTGGTCATTGACCGGAGTGGGAGTATGCACTCGGCGGGCAAGATGGAGGGCGCCAAGCAAGCCGCAGTCATCTTCGTTAATCAGATGCGGCCGGGCGACCGGACGGCGATCGTTCAGTTCGATACGGAGATCGAGACGCTGCAGCCGTTGACCGAGGACAAGACTGCGCTCGTCGCCGCCATTCAGCGGATCGTGCCGCGCGGCAATACCGCGCTCTACGACGCGATCGCGCAAGCCGCCCGGCATTTCGAATCGGTGCAGGGGCGCAAGGCGATCATCGTGCTGACGGATGGGATGGACAATGCGAGCAAGGTCTCCCGCGAGGCGATCATCACGCAGGCGAGCGCGGGGGGCTTTTCGACCTACACGATCGGTTTGGGTGAAAAGGGCGCGGGGTATGGCAGTCAGGCAGGGATTGACGAGGCTTCGTTGCGCGAGATCAGTAAAGCGTCGTTCGGCGACTATTTCTACGCGCCGGATGCCAGTCAACTCAGGGGGCTGTACCAAGAATTGTCGTTGCGAATCCAGAACGAGTACAAACTCACCTACACCTCAGCGAGTCCGCTGCGGGACGGTTTGAAGCGCAGTCTCCGCGTCACCGCCTTGGGCGCGGCGGCGCAGGCAGCCTACAACCCCGGCGGCGTCATTCCCGAAGTGGAAGCCGGCTGGGTCTCGTGGTTGCTGTTCTTCATCGCCTTGGTGCTCTTGCTCGCGCTCCTTGGCGCGCCGCTCCTTTGGCGGTGGGCGCGTACGCGTGATCTCCCGGTGCCGGCGTTCCAGTCCAAGCCGCGCGTCAAACTGGGGGAGGTGACCTCTGCGGCACCTCCGGCGGGCACGCGGACTGCCGAGGCGGTGACGCGTCCGGCACGCATCAAGATCAAATCGGCACCCGCCGCCTCTTCCCAGCCAAAGCCAACGCTGCCCTGGGATGATCACGCGGCGAAACATTGAAAAGAACGCAGGCGTTCAGAGTCTCTCGCAGGTTCTGCGGCGACGTGTCTCCGCGAGCCCACCACCCGCGCTATGTCGCTCCGTTGGGTCCATCGCGAGTGAAACCTGCGGGAGGCTGAACGGTTACGTAAGATCACGTTGTCGGACGATGTCCATCGTCCAACTCAGGGGAGGTCACAATGGGTGTTTTTGATAACATGCCGGACGCCGGCAAGAAAAAAGCGCAAGTGCAGTCCCAACCGAATCGTTTGCCGTGGTGGCTGGGTGTGGTGGGTTGTCTCGTCCTGCTGCTCTGCCTCGCGCTGGCAGGTGTGGGCGGCTGGTATTTTGTCGCCGGTCCCGGCTCCCCATCGGCGGGCAAGGTCGCGGTCGTGGCTCCGGCCGGTGCCACGCCGGGGTCGGCGTCAGCCGCAGCAGTCCAGCCGAACGTCAAGATCGCCTACAGCGTTTTCACCGGCGATACGGCGGAGGGGAAATCGGTGTGGATTATGAACGCGGATGGCAGCGGTGCCAAGCGAATTCTTCCGCAAGCGTCCTCCCCCGCGTTCTCCCCCGACGGCAAACAGATCGCGTACTATCACTGGACGGATGGCATCTATGTGGCGAACGCGGATGGCTCGAACGCGCACAAGATCGTCGGCGAGACGCACGCCAAGTTCCTGGCCTGGTCGAACGACGGCAAGTGGATCGCCTTTTCATCCCAGCCGACGCAAAAGGGGAATGTCAACATTGATGCAGTGATGGTGGATGGGAGCAAACGCCGCACGATTGTCATCGGCGGCTCGATGGCGTCCTGGTCGCCGGATGACCAGTGGATTGTGTTTGCCGATTGTCGCGGCAGCGACTGTGGTATTCTCAAGGCGAGTTCGCTCGGAGGTGATAGCGGCGCGATGATCGTCGCCGACATGGCGACGAATCCGGCGTGGTCGCCGGATGGCAAACGCATCGTGTATCAAGCCGATGTGGACGGCGTCAAGCAATTGTTCGTCATCAACGCCGATGGCTCTGGCAAGAAGCAACTGACGAGCGGCACCGCGCCGCACGTTGGCGCGCAGTGGTCACCCGATGGGGCGGTGATTTTCTTGCGGTCGCCAGAGGGCGGTAGTTGGGGAATCTGGCGCATCCAGGCGGATGGCAGCGGCAAAACGAAACTGCTGGGTGACGTGCAGCCGGTAGATTGGGCGTTTGAACGTCTGGCAGTGACCAAGTAGAATCGGCATACGGGCGCGCGGCGAAAAATCATTCGCCGCGCGTCACTCGTTGTGCCGTTCGAGGCGCGCCCGCTCACGTGCGATCGCGCGGGCGCGCTGCCGCAAACGGATGCTGGTATCCAATGAGCACGACGGCGATCAGACCGCAGGCCATCAAGTATCCCATGCGGTTACCTCATCGCCTCGCGCAGCGCGGCGACCTGATCGCGCGCTTGCTCCAGGCGGACGCGCTGAATCAGCAGATAAGCGACGAAGAGCAATGCCTGCGAACACATTGGCGCCTAGTTCCGCGCCGTTACGATGACATGAGATTGAGCGTGTGCGAATTTTCAGGCGAATTCGCTGATTGGCTGACAAATTTAATAATCGCATAGCGCAGGCGGCAAAATTGTGATATGCTGGCCCCCAGCACCGAGTCTTGGAGGTCATCATGACTGATAGTCCAACCGAGAGCCAGCAGATGTTCCGTACCCTGATGCGCGCCTTTTTGCAGCACTTGCCCCGCTCCGCTTGGCGGGACATCCGCCGCCTTGGTGACTCTCGCCTGGGCCGTCGTGGGCTTGTGCCTGACTAAAAAGGTCACGTTCGCCGCCTGGGGGGAGTACACGGACAGCCCAGCCACCCAAGCCGCCAGTCGGGCCCGCCGCTTTGCGCGCTGGTTCGACAATGCTCAAGTCAAAGCGCAAGTCCTCTATGCGCCACTGCTGCGTGCGGCCTTGACCGACTGGGCACCCACTGAACGCCTCGCGCTCGCCTTGGATGTCTCCGTGATCAAAGGCAGTCCCTTTGTCCTGATTCGCATCTCCTTGATCTATCGGGGGCGGGCGATTCCGCTGGCTTGGCGGGTGCTGTGCCACGCCAGTGCGACCGTCGCGTTTGCGGACTATGCGCCCGTACTGGAACAGGCCTTAGCTTGTCTACCCAGCGGCTTGCCCATCCTCCTGCTGGCGGATCGTGGGTTTGTCCATGCCGAGTTGTTCCAGTGGTTGCAACGTCACCAGTGGCATTATCGCATCCGTTTGACGGGCGATACCCTGATTCACTTGCCCAACCGCCAGGTCGTTCCCGTCGGTCGCTTGTGCCCACCCAAAGGGGCAGCCCACTTTTATCACGGCGTCGGACTGCTCGGCGTCGGACTACGCCCCTGCCACTTGGCCTTGGCTCAGTTGGACGAACCGAACCAAGACCCGTGGTATCTGGTCAGCGACGAACCCACCGATCTGCAGACCTTCGAGGAGTATGGTTTGCGCTTTGACTTGGAAGAGAACTTTTTGGACGACAAGTCGAACGGCTTTCAGGTGGAGTCCAGCCGCTTGGCGACCGCCGAAGGGCTGGAGCGTTTGTTTTTAGTCTTGGCGGTGGCGACCCTCCACTTCACGAGTGTGGGGGTGGGCGTGGTGCGGCGCAAACTGCGGCAGTGGGTGGACACCCATTGGGACCGCGGGATGAGTTACTTGAAAA
>DYLA01000098.1:4623-10563 GCA_020722265.1 Anaerolinea sp. | reverse complement strand
CAGGGGGCAAAGCCCCCTGAACCCCCATGTCCACGATTTACTGTGGTGCTACCATAACTCGCCAAGCGGCAGGAAAAGCCGCAATGTGGTATAATGAATCGTGATGAAACGGATCTTACTCTTACATCACCCCAAACTGCCGCGCTCGCTTCAACTCGCGCAAAAGTGGGCAGCGCAATTGGAACAACTCGACGCGCACACGAGGCTCCTCTCGTCGTGGGAGGCGGCGCAGGTCGCGCAAGCCGCGCCGGGTGCCGATCTGGTCATCACGCTCGGTGGCGATGGGACGATTCTGCGGGCGGCGCGCGCGTGCGCGCCTGCCGGCGTGCCGATTCTCGGCATCAATCTGGGACGCGTCGGCTTTTTGTCCGAGATGTCGCCGGAACAATTCGATGCGCGCACAGTCGTCACGGGCGCGTACTGGATCGAAGAGCGTGCGATGCTGCGCGCCACGCTGACGCGGCGCGGCGCAGCCATCGGCTCTTTCGACGCGCTCAACGATGTGGTCGTCGGGCGCGGACGGCTCGCGCGCGTCATTCGCGTCACCACGCGTATTGACGACGATTACCTGACCACCTTCGTCGCCGACGGGGTCATCCTCGCGACGGCAACCGGTTCGACGGCGTACGTTTTTGCGACTGGGGGACCGATTCTCGCGCCGGAAGTCAAGACGCTGGTACTCGCGCCGATTGCACCGTACCTCAGCCCGCTACGGTCGCTCGTCCTACCGGAAGGATCGCGCGTGTCGCTGTGTCTGCAAACCGATCACCATTCGATTCTCACAGTTGACGGGCAAATAGACAGCGACCTGGAGAACGGCGACGAGGTCGTCGCGCAAGCCAGTCCGCACCTGGCGCGCTTTGCGCGTTTCCAGCCGCGCACCTATTTTTATCGCACGCTCGTTGACCGCCTGCGTGAGCGCGAGCCGGCGCGCGAGGAGAATACGGAGAACCCGCGTTGATGCGCTCGCGAGTTGGAGAAATCTTCGAAAGGGGCTATAATCGCCAACCAAATTCGCCACTCGCTTTGTCACCGCCGCCGTGTGGACGAGTCTGCGACTCACCATTCCAATCCCGGGAGGGAAAACGTGGCAAAAACGTCGCCCATTATTTTTCAAGTGGGTGTTGCCGTTAGCATCATTTTGACTGTTTGCGCTTGGCAACCCAATCCCCCGTCCATTCACGCCGCCCCGCGCGATGCGCTGGTTTCTACGAAGGCTTACCCCTTTTCGTTGGTCGCAGTTCCGGTCGCCGCGCCACAGGTCTATCCCGATGCGGTCGTTCACACGTACTCCAACCCGGAGCCGTCGCTGTTCGATCTACTGATACAACCGCTGGCAAACGAAGCCCAGCGCCGCCGCGCCGAACGTGCCAAGACCGATCCCGAGTACTCGACGCGCGTGGACGGCGAACTGAACGCGGGACGAGTCAATTTCCTCCTCTTTGGCTACGGCGAAACACACGAGCCGCCGTACACCGAAAAAGCGATCATCGGTTCGCACACGATCCTCTCGTACGATCTGCGGACGCGCCAAGCCGACATCATTTCGCTCACGCACGATATCCGCGCACCGGAGATCGAGCGCGAATTGACTCGGCGCGGCATCAAGAAAATCCAAGCCGTCCGTATGGATCAGGCGTACAGCGTTGGCGGGTTCAAACTGATGCGCCTTGTCCTCGAAGATGCCACCGGGTTAGCCGTAGATTTCCAGATCACCTTTCGCGACGCGCTGATTCAAGGTTTGGTGGACGCGGTGTTCGGCGGCGTCACGGTTGATGTGCCAATGGAATTTTATGTCCACCCCTTTTACGTTGACGGCAAGAAATTCGAGCGCGGCTATTTCCCGCGCGGCATGCAGCGGCTGAGCGGTCGTCAGGTGATTCAGTTCATCAAGACCGTGCCGGTGTGGGAGGGGGTCTATCCCAAAGAGTTGGAACACAACGCGCGCAAGGCGCTGGTCTTCAAGGCGCTGCTGGACACACTACAACGCAAGTGTCGAGACCGTGACTTTTGGCTCAAGAGCACCGCTTTCGTCACCGGCGAATTAGTGGGCGGTTCGATCGTCTACGATTTCGATCCGGTGGTGCTGCTCGTGAACAACATCGGCACGACAACGGCGATGCTCCAGCAAACCGCCGCGCGCGAATTCTCCGCCGAAATGCGTATGCCGAAGATTCGCCGCGAAAAGTACATCGTTGACCCGGCGCACGGAGACGGCGGAGTGCAGTGGATCACCGCGAACGCCGCCGTCAATCCGATCACCCAACGGGATATCGAGAGTGGAGTCTATCCCTCGATGGATGTCGAAGTGCCGCTCCACGCGAATCCGTACGGCGATTTGGTGACCGAGTACTGGACCTCGGTTCGATTGCTGGTCAAGCACGCGCTCCTCGCACCGATGGCAGTGTACAATTTTCCTACCGATTGACTCCGCATCGGCGAAGAATGTCCAGACACCCGTTTTCTCTCGGAAAACGGGTCTTTATTTTTCGCTTGCCAATCGCCCCGTTTGATGCTATGATGCGTCCCGCTTGGAGGAACGATGCCCTACCGCGACCTGCGCGAATTTCTCGCGCGCCTCGAAAGAAATAATTGCCTCAAACGCATCTCCGCGCCCGTGAGCCAAGACTTGGAAATCACCGAAATCGCCGACCGCGTGATGAAAGGCGCTCCCGCACAAAACGTCGCGCTGTTGTTCGAGAACGTGCGCGGACACGCTTCGCGGATGCCCGTCGTCATCGGCTTGTTCGGTACGGAAGAGCGAATGGCGTGGGCGCTCGGCGTGGAACGACTGGACGATCTCAACGTGAAATTGTCCGAGTTCATTTCGATGGACATGCCGCGCGGTCTGATCGAAAAGGCGCAACGCGGCTGGCAAATGCTCGAGGGTTTGCGCCACACCGAACCGCGCCTCGTCGCGCGCGGCGCGTGTCAGCAAGTGGTGATGGATCCGCCGAACCTGAACGCGCTGCCGATTCTGAAATGTTGGCCCCACGACGGCGGTCGCTACATCACCTTGCCATCGGTTTTCAGCCGCGATCCGCAAACGGGCAAACGCAACGTCGGAATGTACCGTCTCCAAGTGTTCGACGGGCAAACGCTGGGGATGCACTGGCAGCGTCACAAGGGGGGCGCGGAACATCAGCGCGTCGCGCAAGAGATCGGTGCGGAAAAAATTCCCGTCGCGGTTTCACTCGGCGGCGATCCCGCGATCATCTGGGCGGGTTCCGCACCGCTGCCCAACGACATTGACGAACTGATGCTCACGGGCTGGCTGCGCGGCCAATCGGTCGAGTTGGTCAAGTGCGTTTCGCAACCGCTCGAAGTTCCCGCCGATGCGGAAATCATCATCGAAGGATACGTGGATCCGCGCGAACAAAGACTGGAAGGACCCTTCGGCGATCACACGGGCTATTATTCGAACGCGGATTACTATCCGGTGATGCACGTCACCGCCATCACGCATCGCCACGACGCGATCTATCCCGCGACGATTGTCGGCAAGCCGCCGATGGAAGACGCGTGGATGGGCAAGGCAACCGAGCGGCTGTTCTTGCCGCTGATCAAAATGTTCCAGAGTGAGGTCGTTGATCTCAATCTGCCGATCGAAGGTGCGTTCCACAACCTTGCCATCGTCAGCATCAAAAAACGTTACCCCGGTCAGCCGCGCAAAGTGATGTACGGCTTGTGGGGGATGGGATTGCTGATGCTGACCAAGACGATTATCGTCGTGGACGCGGACGTGGACGTGCATAATTTGTCCCAAGTCGCGTTCGAGGTGCTCGCGAATTACGATCCGCTGCGCGACGTGCAAGTCGTTTCGGGTCCCAGCGACGATCTGGATCACGCGGCGCTCGAAAAGAATTTCGGCGGCAAGATGGGGATCGACGCGACGCGCAAGACGGAGCGCGACCCGGGTCCGCATCAGAGATGGCCCGAGGAGATTGAGATGGCGGCGGAAGTCAAGGCGTTGGTGAGCGCGCGGTGGAAGGAATACGGTTTTTGACGAGGAGGCAGTAGTCAGACGCCAGGATGTAGTCGCGTTGACTGCCTACTGCTTTCTGCCTCCTGCCTATTGCTTTCTGCCTCCTGCCTACTTGGATAGATGCGCCAACTGCGAATACTCCTCGATAACATCCGCTTTGAACACACGATTTTCGCGCTGCCGTTCGCGTACCTAGGTATGGTGCTTGCCGCGCGCGGTCTGCCGACGCTCGCGCAATTCATCTGGGTCACGGTCGCGATGACGGCGGCGCGCACGCTGGCCATGTCGCTCAATCGGCTGATTGACCGCGAACTCGACGCGCGCAACCCGCGCACGATGCATCGCCCGCTGCCGCGCGGCGCGATTTCGGTGCGCGCGGTTTGGGCGATTGTGTCTGCGTCTTTCGCCATCTTGGAATTTGCCGCGTGGCAGTTGAACGAACTATGCTTCGCGCTCTCGCCGCTGGCGCTGATTTTCCTGGTGGGGTATCATTACACCAAACGCTTCACCTGGCTGTCGCACTGGATTCTCGGCTTCACCGACGGGATGGGCGCGGTGGGCGGCTGGATCGCCGTGCGCGCCTCCTTCGATCCGCTCGCGCTCGTGCTGTGGTTCGCGGTCACCGTTTGGATTGGCGGATTCGATTTGATTTACGCGTGCCAAGACGTGCAGGTGGATCGGCGCGAGGGCTTGCAATCGGTGCCAGCGCGCTTTGGCATCGCGACCGCGCTGACGCTCGCGCGCGTCAATCACGCGCTCACGGTGCTCGCGCTCGCCGTCGTTGGCGTCCTCGCGCCACTGGGCATCGCATTTTGGATCGGACTCGTCATCGTCGCGATTCTGCTCGCGTACGAAAACGCCATCGTCAAGCCGGACGACCTCTCGCGTCTGGACCTTGCGTTTTTCAACGTGAATGGATATATTAGCATCATTGTGTTTGTGAGCGCGCTGCTCGGTTTGTGGAAATCCTGATTGCCCAAGGGCAAATCTGAAATTGGGGGAATGAACTGTGTCGCTCAAGAATTTCATGTTGTTGACGCTCATCGCGCTCGCCGCGTGCGCCGCGCCCGCAACGCCGACGCCGACGCCGCCTGTGCGGATGCGCATCGGCGTGCTGCCGATTACGGACGTGGTGCCGTTCTACGTCGCCGAGCAACAAGGGTATTTTTCGAAGCAGGGGCTGAACATCGAACTCGTGCCTGCTGCGAGCGCGGCGGAGCGCGATCAAATGATGGCGGCCGAACAAATTGACGGGCAGGTGAGCGATCTCGTCGCGACCGTGCTCTTCAACGCGAAAGCGCCCAAACTCAAAATCGTTCGCATCGCGATGGCGCCCGCGCCCAAATCGCCGACCTTTTGGATCGTCACTCCCAAGGAGAGCGCGATCGAATCGCCGCAAGATTTGAAAGGCAAGGAAATCGCCATCTCGCAAAATTCGGTGATCGAGTACGTCACGCAACGGATGTTGGAACGCGAAGGGCTATCGCCCGCCGACATCAAGACGACGAACGTGCCCGCGATTCCGACGCGTCTGCAACTCGTCCAGCAAAATCAGGTCGCGGCGGCAACGCTGCCCGATCCGTTCGCCTCGCTCGCGATCCTGGGGGGTGCGCGCGTGATTGTGGACGACGCCAAGTACCCCGAGTACTCGATGAGCGTCATCACGTTTCGTAACGACATCATCGCCCAGCGCGCGAGCGACGTGAAGAAATTTCTTGCCGCGTACGATCAAGCGATTAGCGACATTCGTGCCAAGCCCGATCAATTCCGCAACATCTTGATCGAACGCGGACGCGTGCCCGATCAGTTGAAGGACAAGTACCAATTCCCGCCATTTCCCAACCCAGACGTTCCAACGCAGGCGCAATGGGACGATGTGGTGAAATGGGCGCTAGAGCGCAAATTGATTGCCGCGCCGGTGACGTACGAGTCGTCGGTGGATGCGAATTTCAAGT
>DYLA01000098.1:0-4523 GCA_020722265.1 Anaerolinea sp. | reverse complement strand
CAAGTGATTGACCTTCACGCTCTCACCTTCACCTACCCCAACCAGCCCGCGCCGCTGTTCGATGCGTTCACGTGGCGCGTCGCGCGCGGTGAGTTTTGGTCAGTGATCGGCGCGTCGGGTTGCGGCAAATCCACGCTGCTGCATCTCATCGTCGGTTTGCGCGCGGCGAGCGCGGGAACGATCACGGTGAACGAGGAGCGCGTTCCGCGCAAACAACATCGCGGCAAGACGGGACTCGTGCTGCAAGATTACGGCTTGCTCCCGTGGGCGACGGTGCGCGAGAACATCGCACTGGGACTGCGGATTCGCAAGTTCTACGGGCAAGCCGACCGACGACCGACAGGCGCCGATCGCCGCGAGCGGTCAACGGTCGAGTTTTGGCTTGAGCGATTTGGGCTCGCCGCGCTGCGCGACAAGTATCCCGCGCAGATTTCGGGTGGGCAGCGCCAGCGCGTTGCGATCGCGCGCACGCTCGTGCTAGAACCCGACGTGTTGCTGATGGACGAACCGTTCAGCGCGCTCGATGCGCCGACGCGCGAAGACCTGGAGCAACTCACGCTCGACTTGTATCGCGAAACCAAGATGACGATCGTGTTCGTCACGCACAACATCGAAGAAGCCGTTTTTCTGGGGCGCAAGATTTTGGTGCTGGGCGCGCCGCCGCATCGTTCGCCGCCGCGCGTTATCGCGAACGCGGGCGCAGGACGCGCGGAGTATCGTGATGAGGCGGCGTTTACGGAGAAGGCGCGGCTGTTGCGTGAAATGTTGAAAGGGGCGTAGTCAGTATTCAGTGTTCAGAAATTTTGATAGAGGCTGAACACGGAACACTGCTCGTGGAACACTGCAATGAGACGACGGGACATCCTCCTCGCCGCGCTCGCGCTCTTTGCCGCGTGGGAAATCGCTGCGCTGATGCTGAACCGCGACATCTTGCCCGCGCCCACCGCGGTCCTCGTCGCGCTCGTCGAGCAACTGCCGCGCGGACTCGGTTGGCATTTCGTTGTCAGCGCGTGGCGCGTCGTCGCGAGCATCGCGCTGGCGGTCGCGCTCGCTACGCCGGCGGGCTTGGTGCTGGGTCAATATCCGCGCGTCAATCGCTTGGTCGCGCCGCTGATTTACCTGACGTATCCGATTCCGAAAATCGTCTTGCTGCCGATTGTGATTTTGTTTCTGGGAATTGGCGACGCATCGAAGATCGCGATTATCTTTTTGATTCTGTTCTTCCAAGTTCTCGTCGTCGTGCGCGATGCGAGTGCGTCGCTGCGTCCCGAGATTTTGTATTCGGCGCGTTCGCTCGGTGCGGGGCGGCGCGCGCTGCTGCGTTTCGTCTATTTGCCCGCGAGTTTGCCCGCCGTGCTGACGGCCATCCGCGTCAGCATCGGTACGGCGATCGCGGTTTTGTTTTTCACCGAATCGTTCGCAACGAACGCGGGCTTGGGCTATTACGTCATCGTGGATACGTTCCAACGCATCGCGTTCCCCGAAATGTACGCGGGCGTGGTTGCGATGAGCCTCCTGGGTCTTTTACTGTATTTTGTCGTGGATTTTCTAGAGCGCAAGTTGTGTCCGTATCTGTTCGTCAAATAAATTTCAGATTGCCGATCGAACCAAGCCGAAATCGCCAATGACGCGTCTTGCTGGAACAGAAAAATCTACCTACGTCCGCACGATGTTCGACCGCATCGCGCCGCGTTACGATTTGATGAACGCGGTGATGACGTTTGGGCAGCATCGAGCGATGCGCCGCGCCGCCGCGCGCTTGGCGCAACCGCCGCGCGATGGACTCGCGCTCGATCTCGCGACGGGTACGGGCGATTTTGCCGCCGCGTTGCGCGCGGTCGAACCAACCTGCCGCGTCGTCGGTGTAGATTTCGCGCTGGAGATGCTGCAGCGCGGGCGCGAGAAATATCCCGTGTTCGATTTTCTGGCGGGCGATCTGTTACGCTTACCCCTGCCCGACCACGCGTTCGATTGCGCGGTCAACGGCTTTGTGCTGCGCAATGTCGCCGACGTGCGCGCCGCGTTCGCGGAAATGTATCGCGTGCTCAAGCCCGGCGGGCGCGCCGTCTCGCTCGAAATCACCACGCCGCGCGCGCCGGTTTGGCAGAATATCTTCGGCGTGTACTTTGATCGCATCGTGCCGCGCCTGGGCGGGTGGCTCAGCGGCAAGCCCGAAGCCTATCGCTATCTGCCGCAATCGGTGCGCGAGTTTCTCGCGCCGGCGCAGGTCGTCGAGTTGTTGCGCGCCGTCGGATTCCGCGACGTGTTCTTGCGCTACTTGATGCTCGGCACGATGGTAGTGTATGTGGGAGTGAAATGAACCGATGAGCGAGGTGGAGAGATGAGCGAACGAATCATCGTCGGCATCACCGGGGCGAGTGGCGCGATCTATGGCATCCGCGCGCTGTGCGCGCTGCGCGATCTGCCAACTGTCGAAACGCATCTCGTCATCAGTTCGGCTGCGAAGCAAACGATAGCGGCGGAAACCGAGTGGGGCGTGGAGCAGGTTGCCGCGCTCGCGCACGCGACGTACGCGGACGACGATGTGGGCGCGGCGCTGGCGAGCGGAAGTTTCGCCGCGCGCGGGATGCTCGTGATGCCGTGCAGCATCAAAACCCTCTCGGCGATAGCCAACTCGTACGCGGTAGGGCTCATCGCGCGCGCAGCGGACGTGACGTTGAAAGAGGGACGCCCGCTGATTCTGGTCGTGCGCGAGACGCCGCTGCACCTGGGACACCTGCGGTTGATGACACGCGCTGCAGAGATCGGCGCGGTGATTTTTCCGCCGGTGCCGGCGTTCTATCCGCGCCCGCGCACGCTGGAGGAGATGATTGATCAGACCGTTGCGCGCGTCCTCGCGCGCCTTGGGCTTGCCAACGATCTGGTCGCGCGGTGGCAGGGGCTGCCGCAATGAAGTTGCCGCGCGCGTGGCGCGACTGGCTCGCGACGCAAAACACGCTGACGCTCGCGACGACGAACGCGGATGGCTCGCCGCACGCGTGCGATTTGTTCTACGCGCTCGGCGACGATGCCGTGCTTTACTTTCTTTCCGACCCCAAGACGCGACACGTTCAGAATCTATCGCGCGATCCGCGCGTGAGCGCGACGGTACGCGGCGCCGCGCGCGATTGGCAGGAGATTCGCGGCGTCCAACTCGTCGGTGTGGCGACGCGCGTGGACGATGAGCGCGAACGCGCGCGCGCGTTCGCGCACTATGTGGCTCGGTACCCGTTCGTGCGGCAGTGGCTCGCCGCGCCCGACGCGCTGGGGCGATTCATCGAACGGCTAGGCGTGATAGACCTGTACAAGATCACGCCGCGTTGGGTGCGCTGGATGGACAACGCGGCCGAGTTCGGACACAAAGAGGAAATCGAGTTCGCCTAGAAGACGCCTCCGCGCGATGCCGATGCGTGCTGACGCGCGCCAGCGTCTTGGCGAGGTCTTGTTTCTTTTCGACGTCGCCATAGCGCGCGATCATAATCACCTGCGCCTCCGGCGAACCCGCGCCGTGCATAGATTCGGTGCGGTACGCCACTGCCGCCGTCCCCAGCGTCATATTCTCGATGAGGCGCAGAATCCGCAAGCGGTCTTCCGTCGGCACCTCCGCGACGCCGCGCAAGTATTTTTCGATGTGCGGGCGCAAGCGCGGGTTGCCCCAATCCTTTTCGGACGGCATCGTCACCATCAAGCCCCCGGCGATGTCTTGCGCGAGGCGCGCGATTTCGTACGGCAGACGCGTCACGTTTTGCTTGCACACATTCGCGAGCAGCAAATCCACCAGATACGTCCCCGCCGCGGTCGGCGCGCCCTGATATGAGCAGGCGAGTCCGCACGCAAAGAGCGTTTCGTTCAGATGAATCATCTCGGCGATTTTGCGCCGAATGGGCCCGGCACGCGCGACCCCCGCGTACTCCGCCGCCGTGGCTGCCGCGCCGATGAGCACATCTCCCATCCCGGCTTTGCATCCTCCGTAACTCTGGCGATGATACGCCGCAAAGCGTTCGACGAGCATCCCCGCGAATTCGTACTCGCCGCACAGAAAGACGCGCTCCCAGGGCACGAACACGTCATCGAAAATCACGAGCGCCTCGTGTCCGCCAAAACGCGCGTTGCCCACGTCGAGATCGCCCTCTTCGAGTTTGCGCGTGTCGCACGATTGTCGTCCGACGATGTGCATAACCCCGCGTGTGTGGATCGGGATTGCGAACGCGAGCGCGTACTCGCGGTCTTCGGCGCGCAGCGCGAGCGTGGGCATCACGACGATTTCATGGGCAAAGACCGCGCCGGTCTGATGCGCCTTGGCACCGCGCACGATGATGCCATCGCGTTGCCGTTCGACCACGCGCACGAAGAGGTCGGGATCGGCTTGTTCCGCCGGGCGCTTGCCGCGATCCCCCTTCACATCCGTCATCGCGCCGTTGAGCACCCAATCGTTTTCTTGCACGCGCATCTAGTAGCCGACCAAAAAAGTTTGTTAGCGCGCCAAAGTGATGGGATAGTCACGATGATACCTGGATAGCCAG
>DYLA01000097.1 GCA_020722265.1 Anaerolinea sp. | reverse complement strand
CCTCGAAATGACAAAAAGGTGGTTGTCAATAGACTTTGCACATGCCGTGGTTCTGGTCGCACGGCTGTTAAGTCGCGTTCGGGCGACTTGGCAACCGCCCTGGTTCTAGTCGTGTCGAATGATTTGACGCTACAAGCCGGCGGTGCTACACTTGCGGCGTACTCGCAAGAGCATCGTTCCGATGCATCGCGACAGACCCTTTGGGCGTGGGAAACTCAAAGGGTCTATTCATCGTACAAGGAGTTACCGATGGCAATGGCATTGATCGTGCATGGCGGTGCGGGAGAGATTCCGGACGCGGCAGTTGCGCCGCACCGTGAAGGCGCGCGCCGCGCCGCACAAATCGGATGGAAGATTCTGCGCGAGGGCGGCTGCGCACTCGATGCCGTGCAAGCGGCAATTGTCGCGATGGAAGACGACTCGGCGTTCGACGCCGGGTTCGGTTCGTACCTGAATCGCGACGGTCAAGTGGAAATGGACGCGAGCATTATGGATGGACGCACCCTCGACGCGGGCGCCGTCGCGGGCGTGCAGCGTGTCCAGAATCCGATTGTGCTGGCGCGCCGGGTGATGGAGAGCGAGCACACCTTCTTGATCGCACGCGGCGCGGAGCGATTCGCAGAAGAGAGCGGCATCACGTTGGTTGACCCGGCGAGGATGCGCGCGCCGGCGCAGATCGCTATCTGGCACGAGTGCCTCGTTCATCCGCCCGCACCCCAGCGCGCACAGTTCGTCCCGCCGCGCGGGGGAGGTACCGTCGGCTGCGTAGCGGTGGATCGAAACGGAAACCTCGCGGCAGGCACTTCGACCGGCGGCACCAAGTTCAAACGCGCCGGGCGGGTGGGCGATTCGCCGTTGATCGGTTGCGGCGTGTACGCGGATAATGCGTTGGGTGGCGCATCGGCCACCGGCTGGGGCGAAGCGATTACGCGCGTCGTGCTTTCGAAATTCGCGGTGGATGCGTTGGCACACGCTCGCGATCCCCGCGAGGTCGCGCGCGCGGCAATCGAACACTTGGCGCGGCGGGTTGGCGGGGTGGGAGGCATCATCCTGGCGGATCGTTTGGGACGCGTTGGCTTTTCTTTCAACACGCCGCGAATGGCATTGGCGTACATCGTTGAGGGGATGGACGAGGTGAGCGCAAATTGTTAACAGCCACTTGTCATAAAGAGATGAAGAGAGAGGAAATATAGGTTAAAATCCATTCATTTATTGTAAAGAAAGTGCTAAAACCCTTGACTTGGCAGTGTTAATCGCATATAATCTCGATAGTGAGACGGGGTGGTCCTGTCTCAAATTTTGTTCCTTTTATCCATCTTCCCGCAGGTTCGAGTCTGTGGGAGATGGACGATTGACAGAGATGGCAAAGAAAAATCGTTTGGAATCCAAGCCTAACACAACAAAGCGTGCGACAAGTCACGCGACTCGACGGGGCGCTACTTCCCGCGCGTCTGAAAAACGACCTGCCCCGAGCCGCGCGCTACAGTCTCTCCCCAAACCGGTGGCTGCGCCTAACCTCGCACTGGGGCAGCCGGAAGAAGAGCCGACTCTTGCGGAAGAGTTGATCAAAAAGGGAAAGGAGCAGGGTTATCTGACGCAAGACGATATTCTGGCTGTCTTTCCCGAAGCGGAATCGAATCTCGAGCAACTGGAAGAGTTGTACATCGTTCTTTTCGATGAAGGTATTCCGGTCGTAGAAGCCGAAAAAGCGACGACGGGAGAAACCGAAGAGGTCGCGGCAGTCCCGGTCAAGGACGACACCGACCTGAGCGCGATTGGGATTGACGATACGGTCTCGCTGTACCTCAAGGAGATTTCGCGCATTCCGCTTCTCACCGCCGCGCAAGAAGTCGAGTATGCGCGGGGGATGGAGATGGGGCGGCGGGCGCGCTATCGTCTGAACAAAGATCATCTCGCGCCCTCCGAACGCGCGCGGTTGGAAGAAAAAGTTCGCGAAGGCGAACGCTCGCGCCAGAAACTCATCAAGGCGAACTTTCGTCTCGTCGTCTCGATTGCGAAAAAGTACATCGGGCGCGGCGTTTCCTTCCTCGATTTGATTCAGGAAGGGAACATTGGCTTGATCCGCGCGGTCGAAAAGTTCGACTATCATCGTGGCTACAAGTTCAGCACGTACGCGACATGGTGGATTCGTCAAGCGATCACGCGCGCGATTGCCGACCAGGGGCGCACGATTCGCGTGCCGGTGCATATGTGCGAGCGCATCAACAAACTGACGCGCGTCTCGCGGCAACTCGTGCAAGAACTCGGACGCGAGCCGACGAGCGAGGAAATCGCGCAGGAATTGAACACGACTTCGCGCAAGGTCGAGCGCATCATCAAGATTTCGCAGCGGCCCCTCTCGCTCGAAATGCCGGTCGGCGAGGAGCAGGATTCGCATTTGGGGGATTTCATCCCGGACGATACCACGCTGGGACCGACGGACGCGGCGTCGCATCAACTCTTGCGCGAGCAGATGGAGAACATTCTCACATCGCTTTCCCCGCGCGAAGGACGCGTGTTGCAATTGCGCTTTGGGTTGAAGGACGGCAAGGCGCACACGCTGGAGGAAGTGGGCAAAAAGTTCGGCGTGACGCGCGAGCGCATTCGCCAGATCGAGGCAAAGGCGCTGCGAAAATTGCGGCATCCGTCGCGGTCGCGCAAGTTGCGCGATTATCTGGAGTGAAAGACCTCCGAGGTTCCCCGAACCTCGGAGGTTTGGTTTAGGGGGGCTGACTGCCGCGAGGGAACGGTTGGTTACGGCAAAATCACCAGCGCCATATAGTCGAAGTACGCCGAGACGCGCTGGAAATCTGTCCACCTCACCGAACGCACACTCGCGTCGTACGGATCGTGGTACGTGACCCCGCGCTCACTCGCCGCGACGATGACGCCGGCGTGCTCGTACGGTACGAGTTTGACGAGTGAACCATCCGCCACCCGCACGTGCGCCGGCTCTTGGTGCCGCGCGCGCCAGGTGTGCCACCAAATCACCGGGCGTCCGGCGCGGAGATGCGCCAGAACCGCGTCGCGAAACTCATCGTATTTCTGTCCGTAGAGCACCTGCGATTTGATGCGGAGCGCCGCCAGCCCTTTTTGCAACCCCTGCGCGTACACCCCGTAATTGGTCAAGCCGCCGTAGGTCGGCGAATTGGTCGCGCCGCGAATGCCGACGAAGGGATTGTCGCTGCGCGGCATCACGGCGAGCAACTGTTCCTCTTGGATGGTGCCGCGCGTTGCCATCGCCGCCGAGGCTTCCTCGCAGGTCAACGGTTGCTTCTGTCGAATCAGCGGTACGTTCGCGACGCGAATCTCGTTCGGCGCGGCGATGGGCGCGGCATCCGCGTGCGCCATCGGGATATTCAACTTCTGCCCGGCGTACACCATCCAATCCATCGGTAGATCGTTGGCAAAGGCAATCGCCTGCGGAGTCGTTCCGTAGCGCAGCGCGATGCGCGAAAGATACTCGCCGGGCTGGACGATGTGCGTGGCAGAGATTCGATAAGTGGGCGCGCGCGGAATCTTGAGCGACCAGCCGACGTAGATAAGCCCATTCGTCGGCAAATCGTTAGCCGCCGCGAGAGCGTCTACCGAGGTCCCAAAGCGTTTCGCTAGCGCGGAGAGCGTATCGCCCGCGCGCACGGTGTAATAGCCGCTGGGGGAAAGCGCGTCCGCGTTCGCGTTGCCCACTGGGATTTTCAAGCGCGTCCCGGCGTACAGCCAGTCATCGGCGTGGAGGCCGTTCGCGTTCGCAATCGCCTGCGGCGTGGTACCGTAGGCGCGCGCGAGGCTGCTGAGCGTCTCGCCCCAAGCGACGGTGTGGAAAATCGGCGCGTCCGCGCGGGTCTGCGCCGGGCAGACCAGCCACCACAGCAAAATGCCCAAGCCGCAGACGCGCCGCAACACTCATCCTCCCGATGATTCGCTCGACGCCGGCGCGCTGGGTTCGTCGCGTGGCGGCTCTGCCGAACTAGTGTCCGACGCGGCGCGCGCCTCCGCCAGCGCGCGTTCGAGTTGCTCGCGCCAGGCTTGCGCGCGTGACTTGGGCACTGGGGCGGATTGCGGTGCGGGGACGACGGCGAGCGGTGGCGGTTCGGGCGGCGCGGCTTCTTCCTGCGGGGGCTGGGTACGCGGCGGCCTCTCTTCTTCTGCCGCTGGGGTTCCCGCTTCGATGGGTGGCGCGATTTCCTCGCGCGTCTCCGGCGCGGGAGCGATTTCCTCCTCGCGCGCCTCGATCTCCGGCAGCGCGGGTACCGGCTCGCCCAGATACGACTCGACGGGAATTTCTTCTTCGAGAATGAGCGGCGTTTCGACGAGCGTTTCTTCTGCTGGCGCGAGCGGCGGCATTTCGGCGGGCGGGGGCGCGGGTTCGATCTCCGGCAGCATTTCCTCCGCGAGCGTTTCTCCTTCGATCAACTTGCGCCAGGGCCCATGAACCCCGTCATCGGTCACGCCGTAGTAGATGTAGAGTTTCGCGCCGACGCGGCGCGCGAAATCGTAGCGCACCTTGCCGCCGCGCCGATACGTCTTGATGAGTGCGATGTCGCCCACCCAGGTCAACCGGCTCGCGTCGCACGGATTCTTTTCGTACTCGGAAATCGCGTACTGCCACAGCCGCCGCGCGCTCTTGAGCGTGACGTTGTGGACGACGCGTTCGTTACGCAGATCGCGCACCGAGTAGTACCAAACCCCTTTGCGCGGTTCCGCCGAAACGATTTCGACGCCGGTGCGCGGTGCGGGGATTTGCGCCGCTGCTTCGACCGGCGCAGGCGCGGCGACGAGCGGCTCTGCTTCCACCGGTGCGCGCGCTGCCAGTTCGAGCATGAGCGCGTCGCGTACGAGTTGGATGATCTCGTCGCGCACCGCCAGGCCGGTCTCGTTCTCCGAGCGGACGTAGATGTAACTCTCTTCGAGCGCGTACGGCACTTCGCTGCCGCGCGGGACGATGACTTGCAAGACATTCTTCCCTTGACTCTTGAGCGTCTCGATTTGAACTTCGAGTGGGGGGAGAATCTCTTTGGCGATGGCGGCGCGCAACTCGGCGCTGGCGCGCTCCGGATGGTCTACGCCGACGACGGGCTTGCGCGCCTCTGCGCTCGCGCCGATGTAGATTGTGCCGCCGTTGGTGTTAGCCAGCGCGACGACATCTTCGAGGATGCGCCGCGCGACGCCGCGCTTGTCGGCCAGGCGTTCGTGGAACGCCTGGATGAGTGTCTCGCCGTGCTCGCGCGCCTCGCGAATCGGGTCGAAGGGCTCGGCGGCAGCAGGGCGGTACGGGCGCGTGCGCGAGAAATCGTTGCCCAGAAAGACGGCTTTGATCGCGTCGAACGATAACTCGTCCAGCAAGATTTCGGTCACCCGGTCGCCGACGCCCATTTCGTTCTTGACTTTGGGATCGAAGACGAGTTTGTGGGCGTCGCTGCCTTGGATGCAGTGCATTCGACGCGGGTATTCCGGTTTGGTGCCGCTGAAGAACAGGGCGGTGCGCCGCCGCGATTTGGATTCGAGGTCGGTCACTTCGAGTGCGTGTAAGTTGACGTCCTGCGTGTAGGCGACGCGCGTCTGTCCGCCGAAATCGAACCCGGGCATAGCAACGCCGTGCGAGGAGTTGGCATGCGCGGCGATGACCAAGCCGCCGGCTTCGTTGATCATCCGGTACGCGGTGAGCACGTCGCTCGTTGCACCCACCTCACCGCTCCCTTGATCGAGTTTTTCGGAGGGGACGCGTAGGGAGAGCAAGAGATGCTCCAATTCGCGCACCGTCGTTTCGGGCGGAAAGATGCCGAGGATGTGAAAGCCGAGGGTCGCGGTAAATTCGATGCCGGGGAGAATCAAGATTTTCTCGCGCAGGCGGCGGTACTCGGCGAGGCGTTCGCGTTCGTCGTCGCGCAGCCGCTTGAGTCGCTCGAGCATTTCGAGCGATTCGATCTCGGCAAGGTACTGGGCGTACCCCGCCACGGTGTTGTGGTCGGTGAACGCGAGGATATCGAGGTTCTTCGCCTCGCCTTGTTTCAACAAGTCGAGGTAGGTGACGTTCGTCTGTTTGTAATCCGCCGATGCCGGGGTGTGCAAATGCAAATCCATCCGGTACCATTGGCGTTGGGTGGTTTTCTTACGATTTGGCATGGGATCCTTCTTTTAAAGTGACACCTAGCCGACTGTGCCGGTTCGGGCGCGCCGGGCGCGCCGCGGCGGACAATCGGATCTACTGCGCCCGGCAGCGCTTACGCCTTTCGATGATCGAAAAACGCAATCTGTGACGGTGCGCCGTATCGTGTCGGCGAAGGATCAGCGCGGGGAGAAATCGTGGCGGGAAAAATCGCGTAGGGATTCCAGAATCTTGTTGTGAGACAATTCAGGTTCTCTCGGTGGGGCTGCCCAATGGCAAGCGGCGGCACGCGCACCGATGAATGGGAATCCTTGAGAACGCACGCCAAATGGCTCGTCAAGCAAGTGCCCGGCAAATGCCGTTAAGGGCACGCCAATCGTCGAGCAAAATGGGGGCGTGCGAATTCATCCGTCAGATGACTTGGCCGCAATGATCCTTTTCTGAATAGGACGATGTCGCGGCGGGTGCTGCCTTGCGGAAGCAAGCGTGCGCCATCGCGCGCCATCGTCTTTGGGTTGATAGACAATGCGCTAGGTTCTGCGCCCTTTCACCGCGCGCGCCGATTTCTCGCGCGGCGTGCTCCTACTAGCGGCCGGCTTGTCCCCATTGCCGCCCGGGGCTGGGAGCGGCGCGTCGGCGAGTGCGGCGGCGAACACGTCTGACACTTGTTCGACGAAGATGAAATTCAATTCCTGGCGAATTTCCTCTGGCAAGTCGTCCAGGTCTTTGTCGTTGCGTTTGGGGAGAATGACGGTCTTCAAGCCGGCGCGATGCGCGGCGAGTACTTTTTCCTTGATGCCGCCGACCGGCAAGACGCGTCCGCGCAGGGTGATCTCGCCGGTCATTGCTACATCGCTGCGTACAAGGCGATTCGTCATCAACGACGCGATTGCCGTTGCCATCGTCACTCCCGCGCTCGGTCCGTCCTTGGGCGTCGCCCCCTCGGGCACGTGCAAGTGGATGTCGCTGCGTTCGAACGCCTTGCTATCAATGCCGAGTTCCTTGGCTTTGGAGCGAACGTACGACAGCGCGGCTTGGGCGGATTCGCGCATCACGTCGCCCAACTGGCCGGTGATGGTGAATCCCTTGGCGCCCGGCATCTTGGTGGCTTCGATGAAGACAATGTCGCCGCCGACTGGCGTCCAGACCAAACCGGTCGAAACGCCCGGGATCGTCATACGTTCGGCGACCTCGCCATAGAACTTGGGCTTGCCCAAGAGTTCGACGATTTTGTCTGGGTTGATGAGAGTCGGCGTCGGTTTGCCTTCGGCGATGTGCGTCGCCACTTTGCGGCAAACGCGTCCGATCTCGCGTTCGAGGTTACGGACGCCGGCTTCGCGCGTGTAATCGCGGATGATGCGACGGATCGCGCTCTCCTCGAAAGTGATTTCTTCCGCTTTCAAGCCATTTTCGCGCACCTGCCGTGGAATCAGATATCCTGTGGCGATATGCAGTTTTTCCTCTTCGGTGTAGCCGGAGAGAGTGAGGATTTCCATTCGGTCGCGCAGGGCGGGCTGGATCGGCTCCAACTGGTTCGCGGTGCAGATGAAAATCACTTGCGACAGATCGAAATCCACGTCGAGGTAGTGATCCCGGAACGCCTTGTTCTGCTCGGGGTCGAGTACTTCGAGCAGTGCGGAGGAGGGATCGCCGCGAAAGTCCGCGCCGATCTTGTCCACTTCGTCGAGCATCATCACCGGGTTGCGCGATTCGGCGCGTTTGATGGATTGGATGATGCGACCTGGGAGCGCGCCGATGTAGGTGCGGCGATGCCCGCGAATCTCGGCTTCGTCGTGCATGCCGCCGAGCGACATACGGATGAACTTGCGTCCGAGGGCGCGGGCGATGGATTGTCCTAGCGACGTCTTGCCGACGCCGGGGGGTCCGATGAAACAAAGAATCGAACCCTTGTAGGTTTTGGCTTCCTCATCGCCGCCGCGTTCGAGGCGCAACTTGCGCACGGCGAGATATTCGAGGATGCGTTCTTTCACATCTTTCAAGTCGTAATGGTCTTCGTCGAGAATCTGCCGCGCCCGGGCGATTTCGAGATGATCTTCCGTCGTTTTGCTCCACGGCAAGTCCACCAGCCAGTCGAGGTACGTCTTGATGACATGATACTCGGCCGCCGCCGGGGGCATCATCCGCATCCGTCCTAGTTCGCGCTTGGCTTCCTTCTCCGCTTCGGGGGGCATTTTCGCTTCGGCGATCCGCTTCTCGTACTCCTTGATTTCGATGGATTGTTCGTCTTCCTCCCCCAGTTCCTTTTTGATTTGCCGCATCTGCTCGCGCAGGATGAATTCGCGCTGCGTCTTCTCCACCTCGCTCTGGGTTTGTGTCCGCACTTTGTCAGCCAGTTCGAGGACTTCGAGTTCTTTGGCGATCAGCGCGTTGAGTTTCCTGAGTTTGGCTTCGACGCTGTCGAGTTCAAGCAGTTCTTGCGCGTCTTTCAATTCCATCCGCTGGAAACTCATTCCCAGCAAGTAGACCAGTAGGCGCGGGTCCTCCACATTCCAGAGCATCATCAGAAAGTCGTCCGACAGATGCGGGACTAGTTTGGCGAGATTTCGGAATTGTTGTCTGACCGAATGCATCAACACTTCGATGGCCTGGGTCTTTTCGACTTGTTCCGGCGCCGCTTCGACGCGCGCTTGCAGATAGGGTTTGACGGCGGTAAACTCGCGGATACGGATTCGCTCCAGTCCCATCACGACGATCCGCACGGTGTCGTCCGGGGCACGCAGCATCTGGCGGATGACTGCTGCCGTGCCAACTTGGAACACGTCGTTCGGTCCCGGCTCTTCCACCTGATCGTCTTTGATGGCAACTAAACCGACGACGCGATTGTCGCTAGCAACGACCTGATCCACCAGTTGAATCGAGCGCGCTTGTCCGATGCTGAGCGGGACTACGGTGAGGGGATAGACCACTGTGCCGCGCAGCGGCAGGATCGGCAGTTCCGCCGGAATCCGCAGCGACTGTTCTTGGTCTGGCTTGATTTTTTCCAGAGCCGTTTCGCTCTTGTCAATGATTTCCATAACTCGACTACCTAGTGCGGATGGGGACGCGGTGTTCTCGATTGGACTTGGGCAGGGTGACATACAAAAAGCCATCCACGTACTTGGCTTGGATTTCGCTTTCGAGATAGGCACCGCTCAGAACGACCTCTGTGCGAAATTCGCCATAGAGAATCTCCATGCGATGATAACTCGACTTGGGGTCCATATCTTTGCGTCTGCCCTGTACGATCAAGGTCTGTTCGGCGAAGGAGACGACGAAATCGTCAGGCGACATTCCAGCGATTTCGATTTTGACGACGACAGCATCTTCTCTTTCGTATATATCTGTAGGCGGACGCCAGAGACGGGCGCGCCAAGGATGGCTATGCGGCATTCGCGCGTCGTGTAGGATTTGGTCCACCTGTTGCTCGAAGCGCTCAAGGTCGTTGGCGGCTCCGAGCCATTCTTGTTGAAGCGTTGCCATAATTCCTCCCAGATCACCCCGCGCCATCATTGCTCGACTGACGAGGCATAATTATTGTAGCACACTTTGGCGAATCGGTAAAGTGACGTTCGTTAGCCGATTTTGCTTGGGGCGCAATTGCAATCTTAAAAAG
This sequence comes from Anaerolinea sp., assembly GCA_020722265.1. Taxonomy (GTDB): domain Bacteria; phylum Chloroflexota; class Anaerolineae; order UBA4142; family UBA4142; genus DYLA01. The sequence goes on along the minus strand of DYLA01000097.1, from coordinate 911 downwards.
TTTGCGTATAATGGAGGTGGCTCGGAGCCTGTTTATGGGGAATCTTCGATGGCTGTGACGATTTTGATCGTTGCCAATGACAAGGCGGCAACCGCCTCATACGCGAGTCTCTTCAGCAAGAAAGAATACGCGGTGCGCGCGGCGCATAGCGGTCGCCATGCGATTCGGGAAGCCAAGGCCCATCCGCCCGATGCGATCGTCCTCGACGCGACCTCGTCTCGTTTGAATTGCAAGACGATCGGTCGCCGGTTGAAAAGCGCGACGTCCGCACCTTTACTCCTCATTACCTTGCCCAATGCCAAAGTGGATAGCGGGATCAACCCGGCGGGCGTCGTCCCCAAGCCGGCTGTCGCCAAGCGTTTGGTGGCGCGCGTCAAATCCGCTATCGAGTCCAAGCCGCCGCGGGTGCTGACCATCGGCAAGCTCGCGCTGGATTTGGAAAAGCACAAACTCACGCGCGGCGGTAAGAGTTTTGGGTTGACGCCGAAGGAATTCGCCTTGCTCAAGATGCTGATGGAACGCGCCGGGCAGGTGGTTTCGCGCAAGGTCTTGATGAAAGAGGTGTGGCAGACCGATTATCTCGGCGATACGCGTACGCTCGATGTGCATATCCGTTGGGTACGCAAAAAAGTAGAGGAGGATCCAAGCACGCCGCGCCGTCTTTTGACGGCGCGGGGCGAGGGATACCGATTCGTGAAAGAGGAGGCGTGATTGCCGCAAGTCGAAGGGTGACAGACCTTCCGGTCGCGCGTGTGACCGCGAAGGTCTGTTTGTTTTGTCAGAGCTATTGGCGGGTGAAATGTCCTACCGATACGGAAACACACTGATAGTTTGGTTTTTCCTTTATCCGTGTTCTCTTGGTAACGCTACATTCAATCGTGGAGACGTCAAAACTGGTGCACTTGATGCCC
>DYLA01000003.1:4697-49121 GCA_020722265.1 Anaerolinea sp. | reverse complement strand
AGAACAAGCGTTCCTATGGTATCCCACACAAACCCACACATATCCCACACCGCGCCGAGCAACCTATCGGTCTCGGCTGCGCCTCGCTTGCGCCCCCTCGCCAGCGATAGGAGGGGCAGTTTGGCTGCCCCATTTGGCTTATCCGAGAATGCAGGTGCGAAATCTGACCGGGGCTATCTCCTGACGAACAAGAACGCCAAGAACCCCGCGACGATTGCACCGACCGCGCTAACCCAGGCCCTCCAGTCGCTCTCGTCAGACTGCGCCGAGAAGGAAGAGAGGGTGACCGCCGATGGAGAACAAACGATGTTCATCTGGATGCTGCGATTAGGGACTGCGGCGGTGTCCCACTCCGAGCCATCGTAGTCCACATCGGTATGCGCGTTAAAGTTGCTATAGTTCCCTGTGCTGAGTGGAGCGGAGGCTTCCCAGCCGTCAGCAACATCGCCATAAGGACCTGGGCGACGATTGATCCAAGCGAAATCGGGAGGCGTACCGTCATCACCAGCCGAGGCATTGACCAATGTTTTCACGCCAATCTTAAGATAGTGCTCGTCAAGAGGAATACCCGCGGCAATCGTGTGCCCCGGTTCGGTTAGCACGAGCGCGTAGAGCGTCTGCGTCTGGCAATCGTAGCGCAAATACAATTTGGCTAAAACCGCTTTGTCAGGGTTCGCCGCCAGATGCATATTCGCGAAAAAGTCGTTGGTCAAGTCCCACTCGGCGGGATTGCCATCTACATTCGCCGTGCCTTCCACCACGAAAGGCGCAGCCGCGGCGACCATCGCCGCCGAAAGCAACGTGAATGCCACAGCCCAAACGACGACCCCAAGAAAACGCACAGCCTTTTTCATTTCTCCTACTCCTTTCACAGAAACCGATACCGTTCGAGTCGCAACCCCAAACCGCTGGCGCCGTTCGCCCCAGTCTCGCGTCGAACCACCACCGCGCGCGCGCCGAGTGCTTGGCTTCCCTCCGCCGAAGCGTTTCCAAAACGAAAACACACGAACAACCGATTGCCCGGCGACAAACGCCGATTCAAGCGAAGGTACAGCCCCGTCGCGCTCAGATTGACAATCATCGCCGGTTCTTCGAATAACACGCCCTCCGGCGTGCGTCCGCGCACCACCGCCGGATAATTACAAACGACGCGCGGTTTCGCGCGACGCTCGATTCGGGTTGCGGGCGGCGGTTCTACCGCGCCCTTGATTTCTTGTGCCAACACCTTACAGTGTATCAGAAATCTCCATTTAGCACATCGTCGCAACTGATACTCTTGAATAGCCAGAATGGCCATTCGCATCGTCGCATCTATCATCATTCTGTTGGCTACAAGGGCACAAATGAGCCATCAAGATCCGAAAAAGCAAACCCGCATGGTTCATACCTCCATGCGGGTCATTCCAAAACACCAAGCGTCTATCCGGACAAACTGCCGAGCCCATGCTTGAGCGCAAAGATGAATAGTTCCAACCGATCCTCAACGCCAAGTTTCGCGAAAATCGAAGTGAGGTGATGGCGCACCGTCACTTCGCTGATGGACATCTGCTCGGCGATTTGCTTGTTCTTGAAACCCTTGCCGACCAGTTCGACCAGCTGGCGTTCTCTCGGGCTGAGCAGTTCGATCAGCGCTTCCTCGGGCTGCCTCTGCGGCGCGTTCCACTCGCCCGATAATCCCTCGATAACTTGCGCCATCATCGAACGGTCTAGCCATGCCTCACCCTCGCGGACTTTTCTGATCGCCTTGATCAGTGTGTCCCCCGTCTGATTCTTTCGCACTACCCCCATCGCGCCGAGTTGCACCGCGCGGTGATACAACTTGGCATCCTCCAAACCGGTCACCAGTAGCAAGCGTGCCTGTGGAGCCGCCGCGCGCAAATGGAGAATCCCATCAAGATTGGCGTTGTCCACATTCGGATCCAAGAGTATGATATCCGGCGCTTCACGCGACACGACCTCCAGCGCGTCTTGCACCGTCCCCGCCTCGCCCACCACGCGCATCTCCGGTTCACGCTCGATGAGCGCGCGCAAGCCTGCGCGCACGAGCGCGTGCGGATCCACCAAGACGATTCGAATCGAACCTGCGCCAGTCACCGCTTCACCACAATTGACATTGTAATCAAATATCGCATGCTGACAAATTCGACTTTCCGCCGATTCGCGCGTATACTTGGCTGGCTGACCGTGTAACGAACCTGCCTCGCAACTGTGTCGGAGGAAAACGATGCCGAGACCTCTCGCGCTTATCCCCACCCCGCGTCACGTCGAGCCGCGCGCGGGCGAGTACAAGTTGGAATCAGGCAAACGCATCGCACTGGCTGGCGCACCGGCGCAAGACCTGCTCCCAAGCGCGCAGCGGCTGTGCAGCGCCCTGCGCGAACACGCGCGCGTCGAATGGAACATCACCGCCACCGCGACCGGCAACATCGGCGCGACGCTGGGCGTGGACGCCGCGCGCGCGCCACACGCCGAGGGCTATGCCCTCGACCTCTCGCCCGACGGCATCCAAGTCTTCGCCGCCTCGCCGCGTGGAATCTTCTACGCCGTTTGCACTCTCCTCCAACTCATCGCCGCGTCACCGTATCGCCGCCTCCCTTGCCTGCGCATCGCCGACCATCCGGATTTTCCGCATCGCGGCGTGATGCTCGACATCAGCCGCGACAAAGTGCCGACGCTGCGGACGCTCTTCGACCTCGTGGAGCTGCTCGCCACTTGGAAAATCAATCAACTCCAACTCTACACCGAACACACTTTTGCGTACCAGAATCACCCCCAGGTGTGGAAGCGCGCCTCGCCGCTGACCGCGCAAGAAATCCTCGAACTCGATGCGTTCTGCCGCGCGCGTTTCATCGAACTCGTGCCGAACCAGAACTCCTTCGGGCATATGCATCGCTGGCTGAGGCACGCGCGCTACGCGCCGCTCGCCGAAGTGCCGCACCCCACCTCCGCGCACTGGTGGGGCAAGCATCCCTTCAGCCTGTGTCCCACCGACCCCGGCAGTCTCGCGCTCTTGCGCGAGTTGTACGACGAACTCCTCCCCAACTTTTCGTCGCGTCAGTTCAACGTCGGTTGCGACGAAACTTTCGATCTAGGGCAAGGGCGCAGCAAGGCAGAATGTGAACGGCGCGGCGCAGGCCGCGTCTATCTCGATTTTCTCTTGAAGATTCATCGCGAGGTCACGGCGCGCGGGCGCACGATGCAATTCTGGGGCGACATCATCATTCAACATCCCGAACTCATCGCCGAACTACCGCGCGACGCGATTGCGCTCGAATGGGGCTACGAAGCCGACCATCCTTTCGACGAGGATGGCGCGCGTTTTGCCGCTGCCGGCGTTCCCTTCTACGTCTGCCCAGGCACCTCGTCGTGGAACTCGATTGCCGGGCGCACCGAGAATACCATCGCCAATATTCGCAACGCGGCGAAGAATGGGCTGAAGCACGGCGCTATCGGTCTGCTCAACACCGACTGGGGCGACAACGGGCACTGGCAGTACCTCCCGATCAGCTTTCTCGGTCTCGGCTACGGGGCGGCGATGAGTTGGTGCGTCGAAGCAAATCGCGATCTCGACCTTGCGCGCGCGATTAGTCTCTATGCCTTTCGCGACCCCACCGGCGCGCTCGGGCGCGTCGCGTTCGATCTGGGAAACGCGTACAAATCGCTCGGCATCGAATTGCACAACTCGACCGCGCTCTTTCGTCTTCTGCACACTCCCCTGCCCAAATTGCGCGATGAAATCTACGGGCTGACGCCCGCCGCGCTCCAACGCGCGCAGGGTGCGATTGATCACGCCCTCCAGCCCCTCGCGCGCGCCCGCTCGGCGCGTGACGATGCGCGCCTGATCGCCGACGAATTCGCCAGCGCGGCGGCACTGCTGCGCCACGCGTGCCAGCGCGGTCTCCTCGCGCTCACAGCCGACCCAGCCCAAGCGCGCGCGCTCAAACGCCACCTCGCGCGCGACCTCGACGCGCACATCGCCGAGTACACACGCCTCTGGCACGCGCGCAATCGGCCGGGGGGATTCCGCGATAGCGTGGCGCGGTTGGAAAAATTGCGAAAGGATTACACCTAAAAGCGTGAAGCGTGAACTGAACTTTTCGGAAATTGATGCTCTGATGGGCGGGCATCTGGGCAAAACGTTCCCCGCCGCGCAAATCGCGATTCGCGCGCGCGGCGAGGTGGTGTACGAAAACGCGTTCGGCTATCTCGACCCGGACACGCGCGCGCGTCCCACGCAACACGACACGCGTTTCGATTTCGCCTCCGTCTCCAAACTTTTCACCGTCACCGCGTTCATGACCTTTGTGGAGCAAGGACGCGTCGCGCTCGACCAGCCGGTCTGCGAAATTCTGCCGCCATTCACCGGCGCGCGCCCCATCGAGCCGTATCCCGATCCGCTCCATCCGGGTCAATTTGTCCAAGTGGTCTCGACGACCCCTCCACGCGCGGAGGCGAGCCGCGTCACATTCCGCCATCTCCTTGCGCACAACGCGGGGCTGCCGGCGTGGCTGCCGCTGTGGAAGATTGCCGCGCGTGAGCAGCGCCGCGACGCCGTGCTGAACACCGCGTTCGCTTACCCCACCGGCACGCGCGTCGTTTACAGCGACATCGGTCTGATTCTCGTCGGGTTTGCGTTAGAGAAAATCGCCTGCCAACCGCTTGACGCCATCGTGCGCGAACGCGTCACCGCGCCACTCGGTTTAGAGTCCATTGGCTATGGCCCGATTGCGCCCGACAACGTCGCGCCGACGGAATTCTACGCGCACCAGCATCGCCGGATGTGCGGCGAGGTGCACGACGAAAACGCGTGGTCGCTCGGCGGAGTCGCGGGACATGCCGGCTTGTTCGGCACGGCGCGCGATCTCGCCGCGTTCGGCGAAGCGCTGCGAACATCGCGTTTGTTGAAACGCGAAACGCTCACGGAGATGACGCGCGTGCAGGCACAGGAGAGCGCGACCCGGCGCGGCATCGGCTTTCTGCTTTGGTCAGCCGACCCGGACGCGAGCAGTCATCCCTTGAGCGAAGAAACTTTTGGGCACACCGGCTTTACCGGCACGTCGCTCTGGGTTGACCCGGCGCGCGAACTCGTCGTCGCGTGTCTGACGAATCGGGTCTACTATGGACGCGAGCACGCGGACGCGATGATGGCGTTTCGAGTCGCGTTTCATCGCGCGGTTCGCGACGCGCTCGACGGCAAACCGAGCGCGCCGATCGCGCGACCGACGTCCGCGCTCGTGCTTGGGATTGACGGCGGAGGGACGCGCACGCGCGCCCGTCTGGCGAACTGGCACGGCGACACTTTGGGCGAGGGCGAGGCAGGCGCGTCGAATCCGCAAGGCATTGGGTTTGCCGCCGCGCAAGCGAACCTCCTCACCGCGATTCAAAACGCGTTCGACGCGGCGCACCTCGAAAGGACACGCGTGGCAGCCGCGTGCCTTGGCCTCGCCGGCGCAGACCGGCCGGACGAACGCCACCTCCTCACCGAATGGGCGCGCGAGCAGATCGCGCCGCGCGTCGAAATCATCAATGACGGCTTGACCGTCCTCGCGGCGGGGACGCCTGAGAATTGGGGCGTCGCGCTCATTGCCGGCACCGGGTCAAGCGCGTGGGGGCGCGCGCCGGATGGACGCACGACGCGCGCGGGCGGCTGGGGCTATCTCATCGGCGACGAAGGAAGCGCGTATTGGCTGGCGTGCCAAGCGCTCCACGCGGCAACCCAAGCCGCCGATGGGCGCGGCGACGCGACGCGGCTCTTGCGCGCGAGCCTCGATTTCTGGAATCTGCGCGAGCCATCCGAACTCGTCGCACGCGTGTATCGCACCGGCCTCACGCCTGCTGATTTCGCACGCCTCGCGCCCGTCGTGATGGATGCCGCGCACGCTGGCGACCCCGTCGCGCAGAAAATCGTCGCGGACGCTGCCGATGCGCTCGCGACGCTGATCGTCGCCGTCGCACGCAAACTGCAATTCGACGCGGCGACGGAAATTCCACTCGCGCTGACCGGCGGCTTGCTGCTCGAAACCGCGTCGCTGCGCGCGCGCGTGCTCGAATCGGCGCGCGCGCGCGGCTATCGCTTCGCGCCCGCACTCGTCCACGCGCCAGTCGCCGGCGCGGTGCGGCTGGCGCGGCGGTTACTCGCGGAGCGCTGATCCAGCGTTGGCAATCGTTTTGACAATGCGCCTGCGGGGGCTATAATGTCTCTCGGAGGCGTTATGCGAATTCTGCTCTACACCGGCAAAGGGGGCGTCGGCAAAACGAGCCTCGCGGCAGCCACCGCGCTGCGCTGCGCCGACCTCGGCTATCGCACCATCGTCGTCAGCACGGACGCGGCGCACTCGCTCGCCGACTCGTTCGACGTGACCATCGGCAACGAGCCGGTCGAGATCGCGCCGCGCTTGTGCGCGCAAGAGATTGACGTGCTGCACCAGATGGAAAAATACTGGGGCACGGTGCAAGAATGGATGTCGTCGGTGTTGTCCTGGCGCGGGATGGACGACTTGATCGCGGACGAGGCGAGTGTACTGCCGGGCATGGACGAACTCGCCAGTCTCTTGCAAATCGTCTCTCTGCACGACAGTGGCGAGTACGCTGTCATCGTCGTAGACTGCGCGCCGACTGGCGCAACGCTGCGGCTCCTCTCCCTCCCCGAAGTTGCCGAGTGGTATCTCTCGCACATCTTTCCGATTGAACGCCAGACCGCGAGACTCGCGGGACCGCTCATCAAAAGTCTCACCAATTTGCCAATCCCGGATGACGCGGTGTTCGCCTCGATCAAAGATCTGATCGTGCAGTTGGATCGGATGCGCCAGATCCTCACCGAAAAAGACAAATCCTCGGTGCGTCTCGTCTTGAACCCGGAGAAGATGGTGATCAAAGAGGCGCAGCGAACGTACACCTATCTCAATCTCTATGGCTATTCGACAGACCTGATCATTTCGAATCGCATCATTCCGGCATCGGTAGGCGATCAGTACTTTGATGCGTGGAAAGGCTCGCAGGCGCGCTATGGACAACTCGTCGAAGAAGCGTTCGCGCCGCTGCCGATTTTCCAGGTGCCGTTGATGGATCGTGAAGTCGTCGGCGCGGAGATGCTGCGCCAGATGGCACGCGCGGTCTATGGCGAAGGTGACCCGACCAAGATTTTCTACGCTGGTCAGCCGCAGGTGTTCGAAAAAGCGGAGACGGGTTACCGGCTCAAATTGCGACTCCCTTTTATCAGCAAGCAGGACCTCCGTCTCGCGCGCAGTGGGGACGAACTTGCGATCAGCCTCGGCAATTTTCGCCGCAACATCATCTTGCCGCGCGTGCTGGCGGGGCGCCCAGTGCAACAAGCCAAGTTCGACGGCGACACGCTCATCCTGACTTTTGCCGATACCGAGACCAAGACAATCGGATGACCACGCACCACGCTTCCCACATGCCGCTTCAGACGCCGCGGCTCCTTCCCCTCTTTGTTTTCCTCGCGACCTTCGCGCTCTACACGCGCACCGCTTGCCCCACCCTCGGCGGTGCGTTCGATAGCGAAGAGTTCCAGCACGTCGCGTACACGCTCGGCATCGCGCACGCGACCGGCTATCCGCTCTATCTCCTGCTGGGCAAAATCTTTTCGACACTTGTTCCGTTGGGCGACATCGCGTATCGAATGAACCTACTCTCCGCGCTCATCACCGCGGGCGCAGCCGCGCTGGTGTACCTCAACGCCCAAGCATTGACGCGTCGCCCTCTCGCAGCGGTGGCAACCACTGCGCTCTTCGCAACGAACGTGGCGGTGTGGCGGCAAGCCGGCGTCGCCTCGATTGGACCGCTGCACCTCTTGCTCCTCAATGCAATTCTGTACGCGATGCTGGGGTGGCACACCCATCGCGCGCCGCTGACCATCGTCGCGTTTCTGTTCGGACTGGGGCTTGCCCACCATCGGACGACGCTGCTGTTCGCGTTACCCCTCGCGCTACTCGTTTGGCTCGATGAGCCCAACCTGCTGCGCCGACCGCGCGAACTGGTGCGCGTCGTGCTTGCCGCCGCACTGCCGCTGGCACTCTACCTCTATCTGCCGATTTTCGGCAACCAATCGCCCTGGTACTCGAACACACTCGAAGGTTTTCTCGCGCAAATTTCCGGCGGCGATGCCGGCGATTATTTACGATTGACACCACCGCAAATCCTCGAAGGTATCGCCACTGTCGCCCAGTATCTCAACGCATCGTTGGGTGTGCTGGGCGGCGCGCTGATGGCTATCGGCACACTGTCCGCGCTGGCGCATCGAAAATCGCCGGTCGAAAATCGGACCGCGCTGTTTCTCGGCACGGCAACGCTGCTCTACTCCGTCTGGGGCACGCTGTACGCCGGCGAACCCGATCGCTATCTCGTGTTACCGTTTGCATTCTTGATTTACTGGTTCGCCTTGGGAATCCAGTCCATCGAAGACACCCTTGGTCTGTGGAGCGAATCGGCGGACGCCTCCATCGCACAAATCGGCGAATCGCTGCGCTTGAGTCTTGCGCTCATACTCGTCTTACTCATTTTGTTGCCTTTGCCGGCGCGCTGGCGCGCGGCGGATTGGAGCGCATTCGACCGCGTGCGCAAAACCTGGGACGAGATCTTCACTTGGCCGATTCCGCCCAATGCGACGATTGTTGGAAACTGGGGGCAGTTGAACGCGCTGCGGTATCTGCAACGTGTCGAGCAACGCCGTCCCGATTTGCGCGCCGTCGGCACACTGTACGACCCCACACCACAAACGGAGGCAGCACGCGCCGCGTTTGCCGATGGGCGCGCGATTTTCCTCGCGCCGGGCGTCGCACCGCCGATTGGCGATTACCGGTACACGCAGTTGGGGCCACTCCTCGAAGTGCGCGACGCGCCGCAACTGCGACCCCCTGCCGCGCCGAAGAACATCGCGCTCCAGACGATGCTCACCCTCGCCGATTTCGGCGTCACGACCGCGCTCGAACCGTACGCGCCAACGACACACCTCGCGCCGAATCGCACCGCGCGCGTCGCACTCACCTGGCGCGCGGAGGGTCGCGTCCCCGATTTTCTCGTGCGCGTACGGCTCTACGACCCCGAGACGCGCGTGATCGCACAAAAAGACGAGCCGCCCGTACGCGGACTGTTTGCCGCCTCGCGTTGGGCGCGCGGCGAGTATGTGAGCGACGTTCACAACATCCTGATTCCGGCGGGAACGCCGCCGGGCGCGTATCGTCTTACGATGCAAACGCTGGATGCGCAAACCCAATCGCCGACGAGTGACGAAATCGCGCTCGCGTCCTTCGCAGTCGAACGCGCGACGAAACTCACGCGCGATCAGGTGTTCGCCGCGCATCCGTTGACACTCGCCTTGAACGATACCATCGAATTGTGGGGCTATGGCGGATTCGAGGGCGCCGCGCGCGCGGGGGAACATATCGGCGGAAGTCTGGTGTTCTTTGCGCGCGGCGATGTCGGCGTGGACCACGCGCTCACCTTCGCGCTGCACGATTCAACGGGCAGTCCCGCACAAACCTGGACACGCGCACCCCTCGCGTTCTATCCCACGCGCGAGTGGAAACAGGGCGAAATCCTCAAGGCGTACTACGATCTACGTTTGGCAAGCGATTTGCGCGCGGGAGAGTACACCCTAGCCGTAGGGTTCGATTCTCTGCACACCATCGCGCAGATGCGCGTCGAGCCGTAAACCTTGAGGCACCAACGTTGACTTATGCATAACTCTTTGCAGAGAAAAAGCGCGGGAGCAGAGTAAATGCACAATTGGTTCTATCACCTCCTAGGATGCACCGCCGATGCGTAGATTCTTTCTCCTTGGCGTGCTTGGCGCGCTCGCTGCCTGCGCTCCCCTCCCCATCCCCACCGCCGACGCGACCGCGACGCCGCGCGTGACAGCGACACGCGCGGCCCACGCGCCCGCCACCTCCACCCCCCTCCCCGCCGATCTGCCCGAAGGAGGCAGCCTCGTCATCGGCGTCATCGGCGATACGAATCTCGAACTGAACGTGATGCCAGCCATCGTGCAGGACACAGTCTTCGATTCGCTGCTGCGAGTGGACGCGACGACCGGCGCGCTCATCCCGTCGCTGGCAGACAAGTACACCGTCTCGGACGACGCCACGACGATCACGTTTCGATTGCGCGCGGAGGCGCGTTGGCACGACGGCGCGCCGCTCACCGCCGACGACGTGGTCGCGACGATCCAGGCGTTCGCCAGCCCGAACTTTCGCGGCACGCCGGTCACCGATTTCGGCCCGCTGGCGCGCGCCGCCGCGCTGGACGCGCAAACCGTGCAAATCGTCTTCAGCAGTCCCTACTGCCCCGCGCTCACGAGCATCGGCACACTCAAGATTCTGCCGCGCGCGATCGCGACGAGCGCGAATTTCCCGCGCCTCACCCCCGCGCAGATGATCGGCACCGGCGCACTCAAGTTCGTTTCGCGCGAGCGTACCGAAATCGTCCTGGCGCGCAACGCCGAGTACTTTGCCGGCGCGCCGCACATCGAAACGTGGACGATTCGCCTCTTTGCCGACACGCGCGCGCTGCGCGACGCGTTCGGCGCCGGCGAGATCGACGCGTTCACCGCCGCGCCCGGCGATGACGCCGCCCTCGAAAAACTCGCCCACGCGAACATCGCCGCCGCCGCTTCGAACCAAATCATCGCGCTGCTGTTCAACGTAGATACGCCGACGCTCAACGACCCACGTGTGCGCCACGCCTTGAACTACGCACTCGACCGCACCACGTTGTTGAACGACATCGCCGGGCAAGGTATCCTGCTCGACGCCAGCGCGCTGCCGGGTTATTGGGCGCATCCCACCGACCTGCCGCGTTTTACGTTCGACATCGCGCGCGCGCGACAACTCCTTGCCGAGGCTGGCTGGCGCGACGACGGCGACGGCGTCGTCAAAAAGAACGGCAAGCCGCTCCGACTCGAATTGTGGACGGAAGCAGATGACCCCCTGCTCGAACCGCTCGCGTTCCGAATCCGCGAGCAGTATGCCGCGCTCGGCGTTCCCGTCGAACTCGAACTGGGCGACCGCGCCGGTTGGATGACGCGCGCGTTCCAACATCGTTTCGATTTGTTGCTCATCACGCGCAAACTTCCGCTCGACCCAGACCAGCGCTGGTACTGGCAATCGGATCAAAACGCCAAGGGAAGCGGATTCAACTTTGGGTCTTACGCCAACGCGCCCGTGGACGGCTGGTTCGCCGATTCGCTGCGCGCGCCTGCCTGCGCGCCGGAGCGACGCGCCGCGCTCTTTGGAGAAATTCAGCGCACCCTTGTCGTGGATCCACCAGCGGTCTTCCTCCTCGCACCCAAAAAATACCTCGTCGCGCGCGCGCGCGTGCTGGGTCTTGCACCCAGCCCGTTCGCCGGCGATTTTTGGAATGTGAACGAATGGCGGGTGAAACCATGACCGACGAAATCTACTTCCGCGATCGGCTCATCCTCCATCCCGCGCGCGGCACGTTCGATTGGGTTTTTCGCGCGCAGGCGATTCTCCAGCACGCGAGCGCGGCGGCAACGTACCGGGACGCGCGCGGCAACGTGCATCACCTCACCCTCGCCGGCGACGCGGTGGCGTATGCCGTGGCGGACGATTGGGTCACGCTTCGTCGCGACGATGGCAACGTCGAACTAGCGTGGACCGCGCGCTTGGGCGACGAAACGTACGCGTGGCTCGAAATCATCAATCGCCACCGCGAGCCGATTCGCGTGGACGAACTGCGCGTCCTCGCGCTCGATGCCGCGTCCGGCGCACGCGTCGAACTAGGCGCGCCGGCGCGCGCATGGCGATTCTTCCAGAACGGCTGGCAGTCGTGGTCGGCGACTTTTGTGCGCGACTGCGGCGACGGCATCCACACCGATCCCGCGACCGATGAGTATCGTTACAAACATCAGCCCCACGCGATTCCAGCGGTCCCCAAGACGTTGAGCAGCGAGTGGTTTTCTGTGTTGACCAGCCGCGCGCATCGGCCGGCGGATGGCGGGCTGCTCTTGGGCTTTGTCACTGCCGCCGATCAACTCGGCGAAATCCGGCTGCAACTCGCGGGTGATGCGTTCGCGCGGCTCGACGCGATCAGTCACGCGGACGGCGTGCGCGTCGAGCCGGGCGCGCGGCTCGCGTCGGAACGTTTGCTGATCGCGTGCGGCGACGGGCTCGCCTTGTTGGAGCGCTACGCCGCGCGTCTCGGCGAGGCGATGGGCGCGCGCGTGCCGGCGGCGCCGCTGACCGGCTGGTGCACGTGGTACTATTTCTTCGGCGAGAACACCGAACGCGATGTGATGGCGAACCTCGAGCGCATCCGCGCGGAGCGGTTGCCGCTCGGCGTCATCGTGATTGACGATGGCTATCAAACTTCCGACGGCGATTGGACGAGCGTCCGCGCGGACCGATTTCCGCGTGGGATGAAATGGCTCGCCGATGAGATTCGCCGCGCCGGGTTCGTGCCCGGCCTCTGGGTCGCGCCGTTCGCGGCGAACGAGAACTCGCGACTCGCGCGCGAGCATCCGGAATTTTTGCTGCGCGACGAAACTGGCGCGCCGGTCGGCGCGTGGCTGCACTGGGGCGACCAGTGCTTTTCACTCGATCTCTCGCGCACGGACGTGCACGAGTGGCTGCGCGAAACATTCCGCACGTTGAGCGACGACTGGGGGTACGCGTTCTTCAAACTCGATTTTCTCTACACCGCCGCCGCGCCCGGCGTGCGCCACGATCCGACGATGACGCGCGCCCAAGCGGTGCGGCGCGGCCTCGCCATCATTCGCGAGACTGTCGGAACCAAGACGATACTCGGCTGCGGCGCGCCGCTCGGTCCCAGCGTCGGCTGCGTGGACGCGATGCGCATCGGTCCCGACGTAGCGATCACCTGGGAGCCGATTTTTCGCGGCGACCTCACCGCGCCGGCGACGGCATACGCGATGCGGAACACGCTGGCGCGCGCGTTTATGCACAATCGCCTCTGGCACAACGACCCGGACTGCGCCCTCGTCCGCCGCCGCGACGACGAGAGCGATCTCGTCTTGAACGAAATGCGGACGATGGTTTCGATGATCGGTTTGTGCGGCGGTGCGACGCTTTCGTCCGACAATTTGCCTTCCATCCGGCGCGGGCGATTGAAATACCTCAAGCAAATCCTTCCGCCGACGAACATCGCCGCGCGTCCGCTCGACCTGTTCGAGAACGAACTGCCGCGCCTGTTCGCGCTGCCCATCGCAGCCCCTTGGGGCGAGTGGCTCGTCGTCGGCGCGATCAATTGGGACGACCAGACGACTACGACGGAGATCGCGCTGGAGACGCTGGGACTTGACCCGGCGCGTGAGTATCACGTGTACAACTACTGGCATCGGCGCTACGTTGGCGTTGTGCGCGAGCGCGTGACGATCAAACGGCATCAGCCCCACGAGACGCGCGTGCTGCTCTTCAAGGCGGTCTCGGAGCAGGTGGATGTGTTGGCGACGACGTTTCACCTCGCGCAAGGTCTCGTCGAGGTCAAGCGGGTCGAACGGGAGCGCGGGAGCAAGGGAGCAGAGGAACGCGGGAGAAGAACCGCAAGGAGGCCAAGGGACAGAGAGACAAGGAAGAATTCGATGATGGAGACATTGCGCGTCGAGTTGGAAAAATCGGGCGCGCAACGCGGGGAGGTGCTGTTCACGATTCCGAGAGGTCAACGCGTGATCGCTGCGCGCGTGGACGGACGCGTGTCGCCGCATCGCCTAGTGGGACAGGGAATCGTCGCCGTCGGACTGACGCTGGACGAGCGCGCGGTGGTGGAGATTGAGGTGAGCGCAAAACCGCCAGCGTCTGTCTAGGCACGGCACAGCCGCAAACCCAGGGATTCTTCGACTGATACAAGAGAACACGGATCAGGGAGGAAAAATACCGGCGTTTCTTCGTATCACCCCTTCCGCTCGAACGTGGTCGCGCGTGCGGTGACGAACGCGTCTGCGCGCGCGTCGTACTCGCGCGTGAACACCGCGATCTGCCTCTCGTCAACCACGATCAAGTGGTAACTGTTGCCCTGCCCGTGCCGCGTGCGCGAACTCGTCGCTGTTCCCGCGCGCGCAACGACGATCCCCTCGCGCGTCTGTGCGACGTGCGGCGTGTGCGTGTGCCCATTCAACACCAACTCGACGCCGCCGCGCGCAAGCCACGCGAGCGCGCGCGACGGATACCAGAATCCCGCCGGACGCCATTTGCCCTCCCACAATAAATGGTGATGCGTGGCGACGACCTTCACCGCGCCGTGCGGCGCGCGCGCGAGTTGCTCCTCCAGCCACGCGCGCTGTGCGCGCGACCAAAAGCCACCCGGCAGAATCGGACGATTATCGTTCAAGCCGACGATGAACCAGCCGGCGACTGCCAGCGTCGAATCGGTTTCCGGGCAGAGGTAATGCCGATAGCGCGCGAACGGTCGCGTCAGCCGCTCGAACGGGTGGAAGAGCGGTTGATCGTGATTGCCTGGAATCGCCAGCGTCGGCTGCGCGAGGCGATCCAGAAACGCGCGCGCGGCGAGAAACTCCTGCGGACGCGCGCGCAGCGTAAAATCGCCAGAGATGACGATCGCATCTGGATTCAAGGCGGCGATGTCTTGCAGAATCCTCTCGCTCAAGCGCGGGATGTGAACCGAACCAAAGTGAAGGTCAGAGAGATGAATGAGTGTGGGCATAGCCTCATACTATCGGCGCAATTTGCCAAGTCAAGTGAATCGTGCTAGAATAGCGAATGTCGAGAGGGTCCGCTAGCTCAACTGGCAGAGCAACTGACTCTTAATCAGTGGGTTGCGAGTTCGAGTCTCGCGCGGATCACACGACGCCGACCTCCGGGATTGCGGGGGTCTTTTTTTGTGCGACGGGGTACCACGCCCCGCTTTCGCACCCTGGCAAGCGGAGTGCGAAATCTAGGCTAAGCATAGGCAAAGAATCCTAGTGACAAGGCGGCGAATCTGCGCTACACTAGGGGCGCACAAGACGCCAATCTTCATCAGCGTCTTGACGAAAACTCAGGGTTCCTCCTCCCCCTGAGTTTTTCTTTTTGTCCGACGCTTTATTCGCCGTCCGCCATCCGGCGAAGCACAACCATCGTAAGGTCGTCAAAGCACACCCCCTCGCCGGCGAACTCGGTCACGGCGCGAGAAATTTCCGCGACGAGCGTATCGCTGGACGCGCGCGCGTTCGCCGCGACGAGAGCCGCGAGGCGTTCCATCCCGAATTCCTCTTCCTGCGCGTTGATCGCGTCGGTCAGGCCATCGGTGTAGAACAAGAGCACGTCGCCGGGCGCGAGATCAACCTGATACTCGTCGAGCGTGATGTTCGGCACCACCCCCAGCGCGATGCCGTGTGCGCTGAGCGTGCTCACCTGATCTTGTGCGGCGCGGTAAAGGAGCGGTGGCATATGCCCGGCGTTGACGTACGTGACGCGATGCTGCTGCGGGTCGAGCACTGCGTAGCAGACGGTCACGAACATCTCCGCGCGCGCGTCCGCGAGGATCACATCGTTCGCGCGTTCGACGGCTTCACGCGGCGTCGGCTTGCCGATCGCCATCGTCCGCAGAATCGTGCGCGCGAGCGCCATAAAGAGCGCCGCCGCCATTCCCTTGTCGGACACATCGGCGATGGTGATGCCCAGACGATGGCTGTGCAGCGTGACGAAATCGTAGAAATCGCCGCTGACCTCGCGCGCCGTTTGCCACATCGCGCCAATCTGATAGCCGGGTATACGCGGGCACGCTTCGGGGAGAAAACTGGTTTGGATTTGCCGCGCCAGCCCCAACTCGTACTCCATACGCTTTTTCTCTTCCGCCTCGCCCGCGAGCCGCATACTTTCGATAGCGGCGCCGGCTTGGTGGGCGATGCCCATCACCACGTCAATTTCGTGTGGAGTGAATCGCGTCGGACGCGCGCCCTGATCCACCAGCAGCGCGCCGACGATCTCGCCGCGCGTCATCAGTGGCACGACCAGCAACGAACGGATGTCGAAGGTTTGCGGATAACGCGGGTCAATCAACTCGCTCGCGGCGGCATCCTCGATCAGCAGTGGCTTTTGTTCGCGCGCGAGTTTGCCAAACAACAAGGCGTTATCGGCAGGAAAGCGCAATTTTTGAAATTCCTCTTGCAGGTCACGCGACAAGCCATAGACTTTGGCAGGCACAAAGACCTGCGCCGACGCGTCGTACACCAAGATCACGCAACGCGCCACTCCGACGAGGAGCGGCGTGATGCGGACGACCGTCTCCAACGCCTCGTCGAGGTTCGTCGCCGCCGTGAGGTTCTGTGCGACCTGAAGGAGCACGTTGAGATAGTACGCTTCTTCGCGTTGGGCGTTGTAGAGCCGCGCATCCTCCAGTGCGATCGCGACTTGGGCGGCAAGGGTCTTGAGCACGAACAGGTCGTCGTCGTTGAACGCGTTCAACTCGGCGCTTTGCACATCGAGAACGCCGCGCACCTGCTCGCCGCAAATGAGCGGCACCGCGAGTTCCGAACACGTGTCGGCAAGCGCCTTGTCCGGATCAAGGAGAAAACGTTTTTCTTGGCGCACATCGTTCACCAAGAGCGGTTCGCGCGTCGCGGCGACCCAGCCGACGATGCCTTCCAACCCGACGCGCAAGCGGACGCCGCGGGCGCGCCATTCCGCCCCGCGCGGGTGCGTGCTGGCGCGAAAGAGGACATAGCCCGATTCGTTCTCCATCGTGAAGATATGGACGCTCGAATAGCCAAAGCGGTCGCGGATCTGCGCGACGACGTTCTGCAAGAGTTCGTCAATATCGAGAAACGACGCCACCTGACGACTGACTTGGCTGATGATCGCCAACTGCGCCGCGCGCTTGCGTTCGGCGGCGTACAGGCGCGCGTTTTGAATCGCCACGGCTGCCTGCGCGCACATCGAAACGAGATTCTGCTCTTGCTGTCGAAAGAACGCGCGCGGGCGCGCACAAAAGAGGGACATCGCACCGATCCACGCGTCGCCAGCGAAGAGCGGCACGATCAGCGCGCTACGCGGCGTCGCGCCGGCAATCGGCGCGCGGGAGAGCACCGCCATCGCCACGGCCGTGGCGTCGGCGGGAACGACGAGCGACCGCGCCGCATCCCGCACGCGCAGGGGATTACGTTGGCGGGAAAAATAGTCGGGCAAGGGCGAATCGTCTTGGCGCTGGTTCGGATGTTGCACCCGCCCACGCGTCGCTTCGAGCGCGAGGATCATTCCCCCTTTGCCATCGTCCAGTTCGATGCGAACCAAATCGGCAAAGGCGATGGGAGGAGTATGCGCGTACAGCAGGTCAATCACCTGCTCGGCGTCGAAGGTCGCGCGCGTGAGCGCCTGCCCGAATTCGTTGAGGGCGGTCAATTCACGGCGTCGTTGTTCGAGCCGCGCGCTCGTATCGGCAAAACGCTGCACGATCAGCGCAGTGCCGACCAAACCGAACGCCAGCATCAAAAAGATGCCCGGGTCGCCGGAGACGTACGTGACCGCGATGACAATGGCAAAGGGGAGGGGCACGAGTTCCATCAAGAGCGAATAGATGAAGATGGAACGGTAGAAGGCGAGCAACCCCGCGCGCCCCCCGCGCAAGAATTCGAGCGCGCCCCAACCGATGTGATCGCACACGAACCACGCGAGCACCGCGCCCAACAACGGCGCGAGGGAGACCGGCGTGAGTTGGCGCGGCGGAAACGTTCCTCCCAGCCAAAGATACGCGTGCGTGCTCGCGTACGCCATTCCGATTTTCAGACCGGCGTTGAAAATCGGCAATTCGATCAGGTTGTGCCGCGTGTGTTTTTCGTGACGCAAGGCGTTGAGGAAGAGGTAGAAGAATCCGCTGAGCGCGGCAACCCACGCGCCGAGAATCGGACCGAAAATCAGCACCGCCGCCAAATCCACGATGCCGACGAGACTGTGCGTGACTTGAGGCGCGGCGTGAAACCCAGCGCGCTTGAGCACGAACGATAGCGCGACGAATAACGCCAACGGACCCGCCTGCGCGAACAGCGCGTTCCCATCGGTCAACGCGATGAGCGCGGCGATGCCAAACAGTCCAATGCCGAGCGCGTAGACAGTCGCGAAAAAAGAGTGGCGCGTCATACCTGTGGCTCGCTCATCATCGCCCCAACTTGTCTTCGAACTCCTTCAACGTCCGTTCGAGTTTTTCTTGCCGCGCCGCCACCGTCAGGTCACCGCGCGTGCGTTCGAGGACGCCGCGCACCATATCGGTCGTGCGGCGCAAGCCGCCGGTCAACGCGTCGGGGAAATCCATCGTCACCAAGAGCGAATAGATGTCCTCCATCGCGTCCAGCACTTGTTCGACGCGCGCGCTGGTATCCTGCCGAACGCGCAGGGTGTCGAGCGCGTAGCGGCGCAGTTCGCCCGCCGCTTCGCCCAAGCCGTTCAGGTACGCGGCGTACTCGACGCCGAGCGTTTCCGGGTCTGGCAATGGCGCGCCGGTGATGAGGGCATGGACGATGTGCGCCTCTACCATCTCTTTCAACGCGTCCTGCGTATAGCCGGTGAAATACAAATCGGGATACGCGGCGACGGCGTCCTTCATCTGCGCGGCGATTTCTCTCGCGCGCGCGAGCAATTGCGCGGCTTGGGCGTACTCGGCGCGATGCGTCGCGCGAATCGAGAGCGCGCAATGGCGGATGAGTTCGCGTGACGCCGCCAGCGCGGCGTCACGCGCGCGGTTCTTCGCTTCTAGCGTCTGGCGAATCCGCTCGCCCATCGAATCGAGTGCTTGCACGAGTCCTCCTTCCAGTGGAACAGTGAGACGGGGGACATAGTAACGCAAAATGGCGCGCGTGTCAAAGACTTTGACTCCACGCCGCATTGTGTTATACTCGCGCACACCCAATTTGCGTCAAAGAGGACACTATGCGCCCCTACCTTCAAGCCGCGCTCGTCATCATTTTCGCCCTGTCACTGGTCGCGTGCGCGACGGCGTCATCGCCAACCGAACCGCCTGTCAGCCCAACGCTCACGCGCACTCGAATTCCATCGCGCACGCCCAGGGGGGACAGCGTCACGGTCGCGCCGACCCGCGCGGCGACTGCGCCGCCTAGGGCCACACCGACCGCGAGCGCAACCGCGACTAGCACGCCGACGCCTAGCGCGACGAACACGCCCCACCCCACTGCGACGCCTACCCCTTTCGTCACGCCGACGCTGATGGGGACTTGCTCGCACATCTGGCAATCGGGCTATTACATTCTGACTCGCGATGTCAAGACGGCGGACGTGAAACGCTTCGACTGTATGATCGTGCAGGCAAGCGACGTGGTGATTGACTGCAACCACTATAGCATCGAAGGTATCAATTACGGCGGGTACGGTTTCTGGATTCGCAAGTACAATTTCCCCCTGCTACAGACGCCGACGAACGTCGAAATCAGAAATTGCAAAGTCTCCAAGAGTCGCGCCGGGCTCTTCGCCGAAGCGGGCGTCAACCTGAATATCCATCACAACGATTTCTCCAACAACTATGACGATACGGACGCGCGGCGATTTGGCATCTTTCTCGGCCTGGTCGAAGGGGGCGGCATTCGGCTCGACTATGTGCAGAATGCGCGTGTCGAGAACAACGTGACGAACAACGGCGCAATCGGCATTGACATCCGCAACAGCCAGCAAGTCCTCGTCCGCAACAACACGGCGGTGAACAACTCGGCGTGGGGCATCAGTCTGCTGAACACACAAGATAGCGAAGTGTCGAACAATACGCTGCGCGACAACGTGCGTTACTGCGCCTGGGGCGATGGCATCGTGGCTCGCGGCTGCGACGCGGCGGCGATTATCCTGCAAGACGGGGCGAGTCGCAACCTCGTCAAGGACAACACGATAAGCGGGCAAAACGCGAACGGTGTGTTCATCAAAGCGCACGGCACACGCTGCGGCGATGAGAACGTGATTCAGAACAACAAGATCGTTGACGCGCTGTACAACGCCATCGAGTTCTCGTTCTGCAAAGGGAACCACGTGATTGGCAATGAGATGACGGGGTCGTTGGACGCGGTGTGGTTTGGCTTTTCGACTGGCACGGAGGTGCGCGGAAACGTGATTCGCGATATGATGAATCACGGCATCATTTCGTACAACAGCCGCGAGAGCATCGTCAAGGACAATCAGGTCATCAACGCGCGCGAGGGGATTTTCTTCTACTGGGACGACGCGTTCACGCGGGATACCCAGCGCTTTTACTTTCTGCCGCCATCCCCCGACCAGTACGCCTCGCGCGGCAATCTCATCGAAGGAAACACTTTGCGGGACAATGCCGTCGTCGGCGTCCGTCTCCTAAATTCGATTCAGAACCGGATTATCGGCAATACCTTTGTCCGCAATGGCAAGACGATTGTGCAGGAAGGGCAAACGGACGGGAACGTGGTGGAGGGGAATCGTTGAATGGGAAGATAGGAGCCCCCTTTTCTTTGGACGCGACTTGTGATATAATCCTTGTGTAACCGATGGGCACGATGGAACATCTTGCGCCACGGCAACAAAGGAGGTCTGATGAAATCCAGTCTATTGAATGTTCAGCGGGCGTTGGGTGCCCTCGTCGTTCTCGCGCTCTTGGTCACGATCATTCCGGCGGTCACCGCCGCTGCGCCGCCGGCGCAGTCGCCGGTGGTCTACTATGTGCGGTACGGCGACACGCTCTTTTCCATCGCGCAGCGTTTTGGCACGACGGTGCCCGCACTGATGGCGGCAAATGGATTGACGAGTTACTACATTTACGCCGGGCAGCGTCTCGTCATTCCGCCGATGCCGGTACCTTCGCCGGTGCCGCCGTACACGTGCAAGTACACGGTGCAGTACCGCGACACCATCTACTCGATTGCGTACCGCTACAAGGTGCCGTGGTACGCGTTGATGCAAGCCAACTATTTGTACAGCCCGTACGTCTACGTTGGGATGCAACTGAACGTCCCCTGTCTCACCCCCGCCCCAACGCCTTTTCCAACGCACACTGTTCAGGCAACCGACAATTTGTTCCGCCTGGCGATCAAGTACGAAACGTCGGTATACGCGATTGCGCTCGTGAACGGAATCGTCAATCCCAACCTGATTTACATCGGGCAGACGCTGGTCATCCCGTATCCGGGCACAGTCAAGTGGCCCCCCGTTCCAACGATCACGCCGACGCTCTTCCCCTTCACCCCGGGCTTGCTCACGCCAACGCCAACCCGCACGCCGACCGCCACAGCCACACAGAGCGGCGGCACTCCGCGCGTGGTCATTATGCAGGGTGCGCTCTTTTTGCCCAACACCATCACCATCAATCGTGGGGAAACCGTGCAATGGAAGAATCAAGACGCCATCAACCACACGGTAACGAGTGGCGTGCCGGGCAGTATAACCAGCTTGTTCCGTTCGGGCCCGATTGCGCCAAACGAGACGTTTCAATTCACTTTCCAGAATGCTGGCGTGTATCCGTACTTTAGCGAACTCGACCAGAACATGACCGGCTCGGTGACCGTCCAGTAGCACGTGAGCGGAGAGCGCGTCAGTTTCTGCCTGACGCGCTTTTTTGATTCAGTCCGCCAAACGTGATATAATAAATTCAGAATCGCTCTCGCAAACCAAAGGAGGCAAACGCAATGACGCATTCGATCAACCGAGTCGCGGTGATCGGTTCCGGCACGATGGGCGGCGCGTTGGCGGCGCACTTTGCGAACGCGGGTATCCCGGTGTACCTGCTCGACATCGTGCCGAACAAACTGACCCCCGACGAAGAAAAGAAAGGGCTCACCCTCAATCACCCGGCGGTGCGTAACCGCATCGTCAACGCGGGACTAGAAGCGGTGAAAAAAGCCCGTCCCGCCGCACTCTTCACCCCGCAAACCGCCGAGCGCATCACCGTCGGCAATCTCGAAGACGATCTCGAACGGCTGCGCGAGGCGGACCTGATCGTGGAGGCAATCGTCGAGAACCTCGCGATCAAGCAGCAATTGATGGCGCGCCTCGATGCCGTGCGCAAGCCGGAGAGCATCGTCACGACGAACACCTCCGGCATCCCCATCAAGGACATTTCGGCGAACTGCTCCCCGTCGTTCAAGCAGCATTTTCTCGGCACCCACTTTTTCAATCCTCCGCGCTACCTCAAACTCCTCGAGGTCATTCCGGGTCCAGAGACCTTGCCCGAGGTGGTCGAATTCATCAAATGGTTTGGCGAAACCGTGCTGGGCAAAGGGGTTGTCCTCTGCAAAGACCGCCCCAATTTCATCGCCAATCGTCTCGGCACCTATCTGGGCATGGTGGGACTCCGTTACGCGTTCGAAAATGGCTACACGGTGAACGAAGTGGACGATCTGACAGGTCCATTGATCGGACGTCCCAAGACTGCATCGTTTCGCTTGTTGGATTTGATCGGCAACGACGTCATGCTCCACGTCGCCGATAACTTGTATGCGGCCGTCCCGGACGATGAATCGCGCGAAGAGTTCAAGCCCCCCGAATTCTTGCGCGAGATGGTCAAACGCAACTGGCTCGGTAACAAGACCAAGCAGGGGTTTTACAAAGAAGTCCGCACCGACGCGGGACGCGAGTTTCACGCGCTCGACCTTAAAACGTTCGAGTACCAGCGGCCGGAGAAAATCGTCCACGCGTCCGCGACCAACGCGGAGGCGTACGAGTCGCTGGGCGAGCGCTTGCGCTTTCTCGTCGCGCAGCAAGACCGCGCCGCGCAGTTCATCTGGGATACGACAGCGCGCTATCTCGCCTACGCGTCGCGCCGCGTGCCGGAAATCGCCGATGACATCGTCTCGGTGGACAACGCGATGAAATGGGGCTTTGCGAACGAAGCCGGACCTTTCGAGATGTGGGATCTGCTGGGCGTCGCCGAAAGTGTCGCGCGGATGGAACGCGATGGGCTCGTGGTCGCGCCGTGGGTCAAGGAAATGCTTGCCACCGGGCACCCCAGTTTCTATCAGGACGGCAAGTACTACGACCTGAAGGCGAAAGGCTACGTGCCGCTGCCCAAGAGCCCGAACGTCATCCTGCTGAAAGATTGCCGCGTCGTCCAGTCGAACGATAGCGCGTCGCTGATTGATCTCGGCGATGGCGTGGCATGTCTCGAGTTCCATACCAAGATGAACGCGCTCGACGAAGGCATCATCGAGATCGCCCAAGCCACCCTCGCCGAGGTGGACAAGAACTTTGTCGGTCTGGTGGTTGGTAATCAGGGCGAGCATTTCAGCGCGGGCGCGAACGTGATGACGATCGGTCTCGCGGCGAACGATCAGAACTGGGAAGGGATTGACAAGATCGCGAAAGCGTTGCAAGACTTTATTATGGCGCTGCGCTACAGTCCCAAGCCGGTCGTGACAGCGCCCTTCGGCTACACGCTCGGCGGCGGGTGCGAAGTGATGATGGGCGGCGCGCGCATCGTCGCGCACGCGGAATCGTACGTCGGCTTGGTCGAGGTTGGAATGGGCTTACTCCCGGCCGGCGGTGGCTGCAAGGAACTTTTGCGGCGCGTCGTCTCGCCCGCGATGCAGACGCCGGGCGCTGATCCGCTGCCTTTTGTGCAGCGCGTCTTTGAAATGATCGGTATGGCGAAGGTGGCGACGAGCGCGGAGGAAGCGCGACAGATGGGCTTTTTGACCCTCGCCGATCGCGTGGTGATGAATCGCGACCAACAGATCGCGGAAGCCAAGCGGACGGTACTGGAGTTGGCGGCACAGGGTTATCGTCCGCCCACGCGCGGCAAGATCATCTACGCCGCAGGAGAACGGATGCTGGCGGTATTGCGGCTCGCCATCTATTCGTTCCTGCAAGGCAAGTACATTTCCGAGTACGACGCCAAAGTAGGCGAGAAGGTCGCGTACGTGCTGTGTGGCGGCAATCTCACCGCGCCCACCTGGGTGGACGAGCAGTACATTCTCGATTTGGAGCGCGAGGCGTTCATCTCGCTCTGCGGCGAGGAAAAGACGCGCGAGCGCATCTGGCATTTCTTGTCCACCGGCAAACCGTTGAGGAATTAGGAGGATCCCATGCGAGAAGCAGTCATCGTTTCTGCGGCGCGCACGGCTATCGGCAAGGCGCCGCGCGGCAAACTCCGCACGATGCGTCCCGAAGATATGGCAGCCACGGCGGTAGACGCTGCGCTCGCGCGCGCCCCTGGGCTGAAACCAACCGATGTCGAGGATGTGATTATCGGCTGCGCGTTCCCCGAAGGAGAACAAGGTCTGAACGTCAGCCGCATCATTGCCTTGCGCGCGGGCTTGCCCTATACAGTGCCGGGAATGACAATCAATCGTTTTTGCTCGTCCGGCTTGCAGTCAATCGCATTGGCAGCGCAGCAAATTCGCGCCGGCTGGGGCGAAATCATCCTCGCCGGTGGCGTCGAGTCTATGAGTATGGTGCCGATGACCGGGTTCCACCTCGCCCCGAATCCGTATATGGCAGTGGAATATCCGGGCGTCTATCTCGGTATGGGCTTGACCGCCGAAAATGTCGCGCGCGAGTACAAGGTCTCGCGCGAGGATCAAGACAAGTTCTCCCTCCGCAGCCACCAGCGCGCCATCGCCGCGATTGACGCCGGCAAGTTCAAGGACGAAATCGTGCCGCTCGATGTCGCCATCACGGAGGTTGGCGACGACAACAAGCCCCACACCACCCAGTATGTGTTCGATACGGACGAAGGTCCGCGCCGCGACACGTCCCTGGAGGCGTTGGCGAATCTACGCCCAGCGTTCATGCAAGGCGGCACCGTGACGGCTGGCAACTCGTCGCAGACGAGCGATGGCGCGGGCGCGGTCGTCGTGATGGAACGCGAGCGCGCCAAGGCGATGGGGTTCAAGCCGCTGGTGCGGATGATCGCGTTCGCAGCTGCCGGCGTGCGTCCCGAAGTGATGGGCATCGGTCCCATCGAGGCGATTCCCAAAGTGCTGAAACTTGCCGGAATGCAACTCGATGATATCGGGCTCATCGAGTTGAACGAGGCATTCGCGGCGCAAGCGCTCGTCGTGATCCGCACCCTAAAGTTGGACGAAGCGCGCGTGAATGTAAACGGCGGCGCGGTTGCGTTGGGGCACCCCTTGGGCGCGACCGGCGCGAAACTGACCGTGCAACTCATCTACGAAATGAAGCGCCGCAAGACGCAGTTCGGAATGGTCTCGATGTGTATCGGCGGCGGGATGGGCGCAGCCGCCATCTTCGAGAACTTGGATTGAACGCGACGTGCGACGACGAGTGGTGGTACTGCCACTCGTCGTTTTTTGTGCCCGATTCGCAAGACCTGCCGGGCACTCGCCGCGTTGCCCGGGGGAACAATTTTTTGACGCCCCTGCGCTCCTGTGTTACAATATGTTCATTCGTACCAAATGAACCGATTCACCTCTGGAGGTATCCGATGGAACTTGTAGTCCAAGTGGGCGACATTGCCAAATGGCAAGGCGATGGCATCGTCGTCAACTTGTTCGAAGGCGTGACCGAACCGAAGGGCGCGACGGGCGCGGTGGACAAATCGCTCAAAGGGCTGCTCACCAAACTCATCGCGCAAGGCGAACTGAAGGGCAAACTTGGCAGCGCGACGATTGTGCACACCCACGACCGCTTACCCGCCGACCGCGTCTGCGTCGTTGGGTTGGGCAAGCCGGAAGAGTTCACGCTCGACCGCGCGCGCCAAGCGGCAGCGAACGGCGTGAAAGCGCTTCGCGACGCTGGCGCGAAGAAGATCGCGACGATCATTCACGGCGCGGGCGTCGGCGGACTGGACGCGTCGCGCGCGGCGCAGGCGAACGCCGAAGGCATCGTGATGGGACTGTGGCAGTTTCGCAAATACCACAGCGACAACAGCGAGGTCAAAGAACTCGACCGCGTCGTGTTGCTCGAACGGGACGCGGCTCAAGCCAGAACGATGCGGGATGCGGTGAGGCGCGGCAGAATCATCGGCGAGGCGACGAACCGCGCGCGCGATCTCGCCAATGAACCGGGCAACACGGCGACGCCCACGTACCTCGCGAATGTCGCCAAGGCAATCGCCAAGAAGTACGCTCTGGAATTTTTCGTGATTGACCGCGCGCAAGCCAAGCGGCTTGGAATGGGCGCGTTCCTCGGCGTCGCGCAGGGATCGGACGAACCCCCTGCCATCATCGTCCTGCGCTACTGGGGCGCAGGCAAGAAAGCCAAGCCGGGCTTGGGCATCGTCGGCAAAGCGATTACGTTCGATTCGGGCGGCATCTCCATCAAACCGAGCGAGAATATGCAAGATATGAAAGGGGATATGTCCGGCGGCGCGGCGGTCATCGCCGCAATGCAAGCCATCGCGCAGTTGAAACCCAGAATCAACGTGACCGGCATCGTTCCAGCCACCGAGAACTTGCCGAGCGGCAAAGCCTACAAACCCGGCGATATCTTGCGCGCCGCGAACGGCAAGACGATCGAAGTCGTCAGCACCGACGCGGAAGGACGCCTCATCCTCGCCGATGCGTTGGTGTACGCGACCCAGACGCTCAAACTGGCGCCGGTGGTGGATGCCGCGACGCTGACCGGCGCGATGGTCATCGCCCTAGGACATCATCGCACCGGCGTTTTTTCCAACGACAAAGAACTGACCGATTTGCTCTTCCAGATCGGCGAGGAGACCGGCGAGAAGAACTGGGCAATGCCGATGGACCCGGAATATCGAGAGCAAATCCAAAGCGATTGGGCAGACCTCAAGAACACCGGCGGACGCCCCGCCGGCTCGATCACCGGCGCGTGGTTCATCCGCAGTTTCGTCGGCGAGACTCCTTGGGCGCACCTCGACATCGCCGGCAGCGTGGGAATGATGGCAGGGAGCAAGGAAATCGGCTACAAAAACAAGTGGGGCAACGGCACGCCGACACGAACGTTCATCAATCTCGCGCTGGCACTGGCGAAAAAATAGAGTAGGTGTAATTCGCAGAAACTCGCGGACGCGCGTTTAGTCAGGCACAGAGCGTTTTTCGCGGCGTGCCACCGGACGCGACTCGGCAAACTGCGCTCCATCGCTCACTACGAACTACGCGCCCTTCGCCTTTTTTTGACTTTTCTGCGTTCCGTGCTAATATTGCCCCCGTCAAATTTCAACGCGTTGGAGGATTCCTGTATGCGCAAGTTCGTTTTCGTCGCGGTCGTCGCCGCCATGCTAGTCGCTCTGGTGGGTTGCACCACCGGCGCGCCTCCCCCTCCGCCGGGCAGCCCACCGCAAGCCCGGCCACGCACCCCGACCCCTGTGCCGGCGAACGACGAAGAAGCCCTTCGTCAGTTGATCTTCGCCGAAGGTGAGGCAGTCGTCCAGCAAGACATTGATCGCTTGCAAGGTATCTGGGCGAGCGATGGCGTCGTCACCGATGCCAATCGAACGCCGGACAATCCGAGCGACGACAAGACTTGGAAGGGCTGGGCAGCCCTCCGCGATCGGTACGTCAACATCGTCTTTCCGTCCAATCCCGCCTTTGCCGAGCATCCGAACATTCGCGTCAATATCGCCGGCGACACGGCGACGGCAGTTTCGGACACCAAGATCGGCATTACGACGGCAAAAGAAAACGACAAGTGGACGTTCCGCAAGATTGACGGCAAGTGGAAAATCACGAGCCTGACCTTTGGACTCGCCCCGCAGAAATAATCGAGTACGGCTCGCCGTTAGACGCGGAACGGCGAGCCGTTTCGTTTTCTCTGGCGCGCACCCTCTTGACACCCCTCTCTTCTCGCATTACAATCGAATCACCCTTGGGAAGGAGGATTCCTATGCCCCAGTTTCCCCAACACATTTTCGGGATGCACGATCGCGGTGCGGAGCACTTGTTCTCCGCCGCCGGCAAGACCGGCTGGGTCGTCGTCTCCATCAAGGTCAATCCGCCCGATTCCGATGGCGATTTCTCCGCGCTCGCGAATGCCGGCTTGGAAGTGATCGCGCGTCTCAACAACGGCTACAACTCGGAAGGAACACTCCCCTTCTCTGCGCAGTACGACGCGTTCGCGCAACAGTGCGCCGCGTTCGTCGCCTCCTCGCGCGGCGCGCGCATCTGGATCATCGGCAACGAAACGAACTTTGCCGGCGAACGCCCCGGCAACACCGGCGCGAACGATGGCGAGGTGATCACTCCCGATCTGTACGCGCGCGGCTTTGCCAAATGCCGACAGGCGATCAAGCAACTCCCCGGTCACGCCGACGATTGGGTCGTCCCTGCCGCGCCCGCGCCGTGGAACAATCAGACGACTTATGCCGGCAACCCAGGCGGCGACTGGGTCAAGTACTTTCAAGACCTCCTGAACCAATGCCTCCAACTCGGCGCCAAGCCGGACGCGCTCGCGCTGCACACGTACACGCACGGCTTGGACGCCGCACTCATCACCAGCGAAGCCAAAATGGGCGCGCCCTTCCAGAACTATCACGCTCACTTTCGCGCCTATCGCGATTTTCTCACCGTCGTGCCAACCGCGCTGCGCACCGCCCCGGTGCTCATCACCGAAACCCAAGCCGCCGACCCCGATTGGTGGCAGAATCGCAACGTCGGTTGGATCCGCGAAGCGTTCAGGGAGATCAACACTTGGAACGCGACGGCAAGCCATCAGCCGATCCAAGCCCTCTGCTTGTTTCGCTGGCAGACCGGCGAACCCAAGTGGAGCCTCGCCGACAAGAGCGCGCTGCACGATGATTTTCGCGCCGCGCTGCAAAACGATTACCGCGTCCGCTGGGCGTCACCGCCGCCACCGCCCCCCGATCCGGTCGCGACGGCTGCCATCGCCGCCGCGAAAAAATTCACGTGGATGCCGATCAACACCGACGGCGCGCTCTACAAGTTCGCGCAAGCGCAGAACCTCGGCTATCCACAGACCGACGAATTCGAGGTGCCATTTCAAGGTGAAACCTATGTCGCGCAAGTGTACAACCTCGGCATCGTCTACGCGAAGAAAGGGGACTGGGGCAATTGCAAGTGGGTGCGGAAGCAGTAAACAGGGGACAGTGGGTAGAATGGGAGGTTAGGGATGCCGTCCAAATTGACGTTTCACATCAACGGGTTCGATGACAAGATTTACGATTTGCTCCAACAGATGCAGCCATCGGTCGTCAAGATTTTCGATTTTCCCAGCGAGAGCAACATTGACGAAATCCGCCGCCGCTGCCCGCGCACCCGCATCGTTTTCCGTCAATACACCGATCGCGATTTCCACAGCCCCGCCGATGCCTTCATCGCGGAGATGAGCGATACGCTGAACAAACTCAGCGGACGCGGCATCATTTGGGAAGGGGTGAACGAACCGATTCTCCAGAGCGAAGCGGACGCGCGCGCGCTTTCGGACTGGTTCGTCCGCTTTGCCGAACTGATGCACGCGCG
The DNA here is from genome assembly GCA_020722265.1 of Anaerolinea sp. GTDB lineage: Bacteria > Chloroflexota > Anaerolineae > UBA4142 > UBA4142 > DYLA01. The sequence continues at coordinate 19,837 of DYLA01000003.1, read as the reverse complement.
CGGTGAGGAGGTTGCCGCCTTCTCTTTTTCGACCGGCAACCCGCGTCTCGACTGGGTGCGGCTGCTCGCGCCCGCCGCGCGCGCGTGCGATTACCTCGCGCTGCACGAGTACTATCACCCAACGCACGGCGCGGGCGATCACGCGCGCTATCGCGCCTTTCGCGACCAACTCCCCGCCGACGCGCGCAAGCCCATCCTCATTACCGAGTGCGGCGTGGACGCCGGCGGCGGTCTCAACGACGGCTGGCTGGGACAGAACATCTCCGCCGATCGCTATATGCAAATCCTCGCCGATTATGACGCGCAACTGTTGCAAGATGATGACGTGCTCGGCGCGACGATTTTCCAGTACGGCGGCGGTCACCCCTGGCATTCGTTCAACGTCGTCTCGATGGGCAGGCGCATCGCCGATTACGTGATGAACGCCGGCGGGGGCTGGACTCCTCCCGATGGCGGTACGCCTCAACCCTCGCTCGAACAAGCCATCGTTGCCGCGGCGAAAAAATACACGTGGATGCCGATCAACACCTTCGCCGCGCTGTACCAATTCGCGCAGGCAAACCACCTTGGCTATCCCCAGACCGACGAATTCGAATTCACGGTGAACAACGTCGTCTACGTCGGGCAGGTGTACAACCTTGGCATCGTCTACGTGAAAAAGGGGGACTGGGGCAATTGCAAGTGGGTCAAGAAACCGGACGAACAGTAGAAACGTCTCGTCGAGGCGTCTCTACTGAAACGAGGAGATGGAAATGTCGTACCTCACTCGCGCGCACGCGCGCGCGGACCAACTCATCGCCATCCGCCGCGACCTGCACGCGCATCCCGAACTCGGCTTTCAAGAAGTCCGCACCGCGCAGCGCATCGCGGAAATTCTGGGCGAACTCGGCCTCCAAGCCCAGACCGGCATCGCGCACACCGGCGTCACGGCGATCATCGGCGCGGGCAGACCCCGCCTCGCGCTGCGCGCCGATATGGACGCGCTGCCCATCGTCGAAGCGAACGACGTGCCGTACAAATCGCAAAACGAAGGAGTGATGCACGCGTGCGGACACGACGCGCACGTCGCGGGCTTGCTCGGCGCGGCGATGCTACTGAACGAGGACGCGCGCGCCGGCAAATTGAACGGCGCGGTGAAATTGCTCTTTCAGCCGAACGAGGAGAACACCGTCGTCGCACCCAAGAGCGGCGGACAATTGATGGTCGAGGCTGGCGTGCTCGACGACGTGGACGCCGTCATCGGCTTACACGTGAGCAGTGTCCTGCCGAGCAACGAAGTGTTCTTGCGCGCGGGACCGTTTATGGCGGCGGTGGATATTTTCGATGGCACGATAATCGGGCGCGGCGGACACGGCGCGTATCCGCACCAAACGCTCGACCCGATTTGGCTTGCCGCACAAGTGGTGAACGCGATTCACGGCATCGTCTCGCGGCGGATTGACCCGACCAAGCCGGGCGTAATCTCGGTGACGACGATCAACGCCGGCAGCGCGACCAACATCATTCCCGAAGCCGTGCGTCTCACCGGCACGATTCGCAGTTTCGAGCCGGCGGTGCAGGCGCAACTGCATACCGATCTGGAGCGGGCGTTCGCCCTCGCGCGCGCGTGGGGCGGCGATTACACCCTCAACCTCCAATTCGAGTACCCCGCGACCGTGAACGATGCGCGGATGACCGAGTTTATGCGCGGCGTCGCGATAGACCTACTCGGCGCGGCGCGGGTGAAGGAATCAGACTTGCATATGGGCGCGGAGGATTTCAGTTTTATGGCGCGCGCCAAACCCGGCGTCTTTTTCAACCTCGGCGCCAAAAAAGACGAAAACGACCGCCCGCATCACAACCCGCGCTTTGACATTGACGAGACCGTGCTGCCAACCGGCGCGGCGCTGCTCGCGGAAGCGGCGCGGCGATTTCTCGCCGCGCTGCCACAACCCAAGTGAGTCAACCGCCGGGTTTCCCCAAGAAATCCGGCGGCTTTTTTCATCCATCCTCTTCGGTAGGTATCAGCGTATCCAACTGGCGCTCCAGCCGGAAAAAGCGCGAGCGGAACGCGGCTTGGGCATCCCACAGCGCATAGCCCAGCCGCTTGATGAACGGCATCGGCTTGAGCGGCAGGGGCTGCGACCATTGCCAGGCAACTCCCGCGCAGGTCAAGCCCGCGCCGAACGCGGTGAGAAGCAATCGCTTCCCCGGCTGAATCCGCCCTGCCGCCACCGCGTCGCACAAGGAAACCGGCAGCGCGGCAGAGGAGAGATTGGCATACGGCGCGACATTGACAAAGGTCTTCTCGGCGGGCACGCCCAGACGTTCGGCGACCTGACTGATCAAGGTCACATTCGTCTGATGCGGAATGAACAGGTCAACGTCTTGGACGCGCAAGTGCGCCTGCCGTAACGCGCGCCGCCCAATCCAGGGCATCGCGCGCAGACCGTAGCGATAGAGCGCGCGCCCGTCCATCCGACCGTACTGCAAACCCTGCTCCAGCACCTCGCGCGAGATACCGTGCCGCGTGCCGCCGCCGGGCAGGATGAGCAAATCGCCCCCGGAGCCATCGGCACTGAGCGCAAAGCCGAGCAAGCCCCCTGGCGGTTCGCCGGCCGTCAACACCACCGCGCCCGCGCCATCGCCAAAGTACGCGCCGAGGGGACTCTTCCAATCCATGATGCGCGAGACCGTTTCCACGCCAACGATCAGGATGTCGCGGTACACGCCGCTGCGAATGAAACGATCTGCCACGACGAGCGCGTACAGAAAACCGGAGCACCCAGCCGCCAAATCGAACGCGCCGGCACGCTCGGCGCCGAGCGCGTCCTGCACCAAGCACGCGGTCGCCGGAAACCAATAGTCGGCAGTGTTCGTCGCGACGATGATCAGATCGAGGCGCGCGGGCGGAATATCCGCCCGTTGCAGCGCGTCGCGCGCCGCGCGTATCGCCATATCCGCGCTCGCTTGATTCGGCTCGGCGATGTGACGCTGCTCGACACCGACGCGCGTCTTGACCCACTCGGCATCAATGCCGGCAGTCTGCGCCAACTCGGCGTTCGTTACCACTCGGCTAGGGAGATATTTACCCCAGCCGACAATGTGCGCGTTAACCATCTCCACATCCTATCATCTATCAATCTCCTCCTAGTCGCGATAGTTTTCGAGGAACACTACAGCCAAGCTTTCGCACCCTAGACCCAGCCATCGGAAAGCGCGTAAGTGACAGATTGAATCGGTCAGTCGGCTTGTCCAAGCGTGCAAGTGCGAAATCTTGGCTACAACACCATCCTCTCGCCGTGGGCAAAATCGCGATTCACAGGGAAGGGGTTCTCCACACGCTTGCCCAGCAGCACATCCACGAACAAACGCGCGCCGGCGGCACTCATCATTACACCATGCCCGCCGTACGCCGTGTTGAGCCACAACCCTTCGACGGCTGTCGCGCCGATGAGCGGATTCGCGTCCGGCGCCTCGGTGTACTGCCCGGCGACCCGCGCGAGATCGGCGCGCGCGAGGCGCGGCGTGATTTCATTCCAGAACGGCGCCACGCGCGCGACCCCATCGAGAACGCGCGCGGGAAAATCCCAATCGGTTGGCACGTACTCCAGCGGCTCGCCGGGCGGTTCAGGACGCGACCACGCCAACACCGCGCCGGCGCCTTCGGGGCGCCAGTGCGCGCCGGTGTCCGCGTCCACCACCATTGGCGCGTCGCGCGGGATGCGCGGATGGGCGCGGAGTGTGACCTGCTGTCGGCGCACGTTCGCGAGCGGCAAGACAACCCCCGCCCTGTGCGCGAGGATTCCCGAAAAAGGTCCCGCGGCGATGACGCTGTGCGCGGCGCGAATTTCGCCGCGCGGCGTCACGGCGCCGGTAACGCGACCCGCTTCGATGCGCCACGCCGTCACCGGCGTTTCGAGGAAAACGCGCGCACCGCTCGCGCGCGCATAGCCATAGGTCAACTCGTGCGCGGCGAGCCAACCATCGCGCTGGCGAAAGGTCGCGGCAGTGACCGCGGACGCCAGGAAAGAAAAGCGCGCGCGCGCCTCGTCGCCGGTCAACAACTCGATGTCCTCTAGCCCGAATGATTTTTGCTGCTCGACGCGTGCGCGCGATTTCTCCCAGCCATCCGGCGCGGTCGTGACAAAGAGGTAGCCTTGCTGGCGAATGCCGATGTCCACACCGGTCAGGGCACAGAAATTTTCAAAGACCTCGATAGATTCCTTCATCAGGGCGATGTTTTCCGGTTCGGCGAATTGCGCACGAAACGCGGCGAGACTCGCGCTCGTGGTGAGTTCGCCGAGGGCAGCGCGTTTCTCGACGACGAGGGTTTGCAGACCGGCGCGCGCCGCGTAGAACGCCGTCGCCGCGCCGATCACACCGCCGCCAACGATGAGCAAGTCAGTGATCGCCGGAAAATCGCGCGCGTCCGGGATGAAGATTTGGCTCATAAACCTCCGGTGACCAGTTGCTCGATGCGATAGCCCGCCGCGAGAAAGAATTGCAAATCGAACGCGTTGTCGTCGAGGTCAATCGGCGTGGTGCCGGTCAGACGCATAAATCGTTTTTCGATTGTGCGCGCCGCGCCTTGCGCGCGTCGTCCATCGTTCGGACCGAACTCGCGCCAGAATTCACGCCACAGGGTTTGCGCCTCGCGCGGCAAATCGGCAACGCTCACGTACGGTTTGCCCGCCTCGTCCACGCGAATCCAACGCTCTTTGAGGGCGCGCACGACCGGGTAGAGGTGCGTTTCGCCGGAATCGTCGAACAGGTTGTGAAACCGCCACGTATCGTCCACGTAGGTGTAGTAAATATCCCACAGCGGCTCTTCGGCGGCGATCCACGCGAGTCCGAACTTGGCAATCAAATCGAATTCGTCCGAGTAGCCGACGAGCGTGAGGTCATTCGGGTTCTTCGAGCGGTCGCTGTAATAGTACGGCGCGTACGATTCGGCGAGAGCGCGCGGGGTAGCGAATTCGGCGCGGCGTCCATCGAGGTGAGGGTACGACGAGTGCGCGTTGCAGCCGTACAAGCCGGTGCGCGGGTCGCGCCAGATGACAAGGTTGTGTTCCGAATCCTGACTCGCTTCGAGCAGCATCAGGCGCGGGTTATAGCCGTGCAGAAAGTTGACAGCGTACGCCAAGAGCGCGCCTTCGAAGCAATGCGCCATTCCGGTTTGCAGGACGCGGCGCGGCGGTTGCGCAGTTTCGTCGAGATCGGCGGAGGCGTGGTCGTTGTTGTAGTAAATCTGCGTGTCGAGAAAATCCTGTACCTTGTCCGGCGTATCGAGTGCGGCGATGATGCACAACTCAGCGTCCGTGAAAGCCAAGCCGAGCGCGCGCGTGACTACTTGGAGCCAGGCGCACGCGGCGGGACTGACCGACGCGCGGTACGCCTCGGCGAATTGTCGGACGCGAGCGACGGGCGAGAGACGGGGAATCGGCTGATCTTTGGGAAAGGGTTTGCTCACTGCTTTTCCATCACCACGATGTACTCGACCGGATATGCCAGCACTCGATTGGAATTCGCGGTGGAGGTGAATCGTCCGCTCACTGGGTCGCGCGTCTGCGGCAGAATCTTGGAGGGAATCGCGCGCTTGATGATCGAGTGCGTCCGAAAGCCGAGGTGGTGCATTTGTTCGACAAAGACCTCGGCGTTCAGGATTTCGACGCCGCGCAGCGCGGTGTTGCCGATGACAATGCACGCCTTGCCGCCGTCCTTGAGCACGCGCCGCATCTCCACGAAACATTCGAGCATATCCGCGAAATAGTTGCGCGCCTCGCGTGCCTTTTTGCCGGTGCCCAACTCGGCGCAGATGCGCTCGGCGGTTTCGCTCTGCAGCGCGGTCGCCGCGCGCGTGGCGTGCGCCGAACCGATAAAGCGTTTGCGAAATTCCGGCAGCGCGTCGAGATACGCGAACCACAGCGCGGCGAGTTGGTGCAAATCGGCATACTCGTACGAAGTGACGTACGGCGGACTCGTGACGATCAAACTGACCGCGCCCTCCTCCACCGGCAGCGCACGCGCGTCCGCGCACTCGACCGTGCGATAGTGAGCGATGTTCTCGCGCACGCGCGCAGGCACGCTGTTCCAGAATTCGCTGTTTTGCTGGAGCATCGCGCGCGCCTGACGCAGAAACGCGGCTAACGGCTCGGCAGGCGTTTTGCGCAGATCGCGGGTCGGCTTGACGCTGCGCTGAAGCCAGATCGAGCACGCCTTGAGGATTTGCGCGAAGGCGACGAGGAAGAAATCGCGACACGCGGCCTCCTCGACTTGAGAGATATGCGCGAGGAGAACGCCGAGCCGCGCTTTTTGCGGCGGCGGAAACCAATAGTCTATCCGCGCGTTTGCGGGGATGCGCGCGGGCGCACCGTCGTTCGCTTCGAGCGCGCGCGTGAGCGCGGCGAACTCACGCGCGAGTACGGCCGGCTCAATCGGCGTGGACTTGGCGCGCGAAACCAGATGCGCGACCGGGTTGATGTCCACGCCCACCGCGCGCCGCCCTTGCACCAACGCTTCGACGATCGTCGTGCCGCTGCCCATAAACGGATCGGCGACGAGGTCATCGGCAGAAGATAATTCGCGGATGAGACGCGCGGCAAGTTGCGGAATGAACTTGGCGGGGTAAGTGTAATAGCCGTGCGTGATGTAGCGCGTTTGCTTGGGAGCACAATCGGCAAACGCCCAACTTGGATCCGCCGCTAGGTCTCGAAACATCAATGCCCTCGCCGATTCAAGAACCCTACCAGCACACCTAGCCCGGTCGGATACGCGGCGAGCCACAACACCGCCGGCGCGACGAGCGCGACTCTCCGATTCGATCGCCAGCACCACCGCACGAATGGCAGCGTCGTCGCAAGGAACAGCACCAGCATCAGCGCGGCGACCCAGAACAAGCCGCTCCACACGAAACCGCCCAGCCCCGTGAGCGCGAGCAGCGCGGCAAGCCCGGCTTGCAGTTTCTGCGTCTGCGGCGTCCGCGTATCCGATGCGGCTTTGCGCGGAAACCGCGCGTACACCCGCGCGCGCCAGAGCGCGTAACGATACTTGCGCGTCAAATATTCCACGAGCGCTTCCGGATGCGTGTGCCACACGATCGCATCGGGCGCGAGAACCATCGCGTGCCCGCGTTCCGACAACCGATACGACAACTCGGTATCCTCCGCGTCGAGCAGCGTCGTATCGAAACCGCCGTTCGCGAGGAAAATCTCGCGCCGATACGCCGCCGTGGAACTGTCCACGAAATCAATCCGCCGATGTGACGCAATGCGCTCGTAGCGATAATCGTACTCCGCCTGAACGAACTGCGCCATCCAGTTGGTTTGGTGTGTCTTCTTCTCGCCACTCGCGCCGGCGATGTTCGCGTCGCCGAACGGTTCGATCATCGCCGCGAGCCAGCGCGCGTCTGGGACCGAATCGGCGTCGCAGAACAGCACGATCTCGCCGCGCGCGTGCCGCGCGCCCAGATTGCGCGCCGCCGCCGCGCCCGCATTCGACTGCGAAATTACACGCGCGCCGCGCGCGGCGGCGAGTTCGCGCGTCGCGTCCGCCGAACCATCGTCCACGACGATCACCTCGTACTCGTCGCGCGGCAAGGTCTGCGCCGCTAGCGCGTCGAGGCACAACCCAATCGTCTGCGCCGCGTTGTACGCCGGAATGATCACCGAAACGCGCGGCGCAAGTGGAGTCGTCATCGAGCCCCCTCATTCGATTCTACCGGGATGCGTCGCAGATTGACGCCGCTCCACCACATAAACAGAATGCCGCAAACGACCGGCGTTCCGTAGGCGATGAGATAGAGCAAAATCCCGTAACTCAAGCCCACGCTCTTGTCCACCCCAAAAAGCGCGAGCGTCACGATGCACAAGTACTGAAACACGCCCACCTTGCCCGGCGACGACGGCACGATGCCGCCGACCTGCAGCACCGCCATCAGCAAGAACGCGGCGACGAACGGCAGCGACAAGCCGAGTGCGAGAAACGCGAGATAGTTGATGACGATGCCAACGAGCCAGACCAGCGCGGAGAGCGTTTGCAGCGCGAGCAGCCTCTCCCAGCGCTTGAACACATCGAGACTCTCCAGCGCGAGGCGCGCAAATTCCGCTACACTCTTTTGGCTCCACGGCAGCGTGAAGCGACCCAGCCAGCCCAGGAGCCGATTCCGTACCAGCAAAAGCAAGAACGCCACGGCGAACAGCGCGACCGCCAGCGTGATAATCCCTTCGCGCGGACGCTCCAACCACGCCGGCAGCGTCATAAATGGCGGAATGATAAAGAGGAGCGAGAGCAACATCAGCGTATCGAAAATCTTCTCGATGCCGAGCGTCGCCAGCGTCTGGGTCTTGCTCTGCTTTTCGATTTCGCCGGCGAGGTAAATGCGCGCCAACTCGCCCACGCGCCACGGGATGACGATGTTGAGCATCTGGCTCACCATCACGATACCCAGCATCTGCCCCACGCGCAGTCCGCCTTGCGCCGGATAGTACAATCGAATCCAGCGCACCGCCCGCAGCCACGACTGCACGATCATCCCTGCAACGCCGAGCAGCACCCACGCGTAATTCGCGCGCGCGAGTGTCTGCGCCACCTCACCCAGCGGCACATCTTTGACCGCCAGCACCAAAAAAACGATGCTGATGAGCGTGCCGACCGTCGCGCGAACCCAAGTCGAATCCCAGAACCGCACTCGCCTTCCCTCTCTCATTCCTCATTCTTTCTCACTGCCCATTTCTCTCGCCACCAACGCCAGATACACCCACATCAATACCCCCGGCTTGGTACCCAGAATGAACGCGTCGGTCAAGCCGAACGTTTGGTGCGCCAGCATCCCGCACGCCAGTCCAACCATCCGGGCGCGCCCGCCGCCATCCGCCGTGCGGTACGCGCGCGCCGCGCCGACGAAAAAGCCGGTCAGGAGCGCCACGTAGGCAATCAAGCCGGGAATCCCAACGTCCACCGCGACCTCAAGGAGATGGTTATGCGCGTGCGGCACCACTTCGTCCGGCGCGGCGATGAAAAACGGATAAAACAAATGCGCCATCTGATTGTACGTGCCGATGCCGATGCCGGTGTACGCAAAATCCTGCACCATCATCACGCCGCGCTGCCACACCTCCAGCCGGCTCGCCAGCGTACCGCTCTGCGCGTCCATCCGCAGCACAAAATCGAGCAGCGCGTTGCCATACCCCAGCCCCAGCGCGCCCAACAAGCCGAGCGCGCCGAGCACGACCAACCACGCCACGCGCCGCTCGCGCCAGACCGCGACGCCGAACAAACCGACGAGCGTTCCCAGAATCCCACCGCGCGATTGCGTCAACGCGAGCGTGACGAGACTCGATGCCAAAGCCACCCACACGACGATAGTGAACAACGGCGCGCGGTCAGCCATCAGGGAATCATTCTCCGAGGATTGACTTGCAACCAGTGCCGCCAGCAATGGAATCGTGAGCGTCAACGTCCCACCGACGCCATTCCGCGCAAAGCCGCCGGCAATCGAACGCGGGATGCCTTGAATGAATCTCGGCAAGCGATCGTAGAGGAACGACGCGGAGACGATCTTCCCCTGCGCCCAATCCGTGCCCACCAAACCCGCCAGCGCGATCGCGAGACAAACGAGCGCGAGCCAAAAGATCGCCCACGCCAGATCGCGCCGCGTCGTGATGTGGTTGACGATGGCATAGAAAAAGAGCGCGCTCAAAAGCACGCCATAGACTTTCGGCTGGCTCTGCCAAGGGCTAATCGAAACGGAATAACTGACCAGCACCCACGCGATCAAAAGCAGAATCGGCAAATCGAAGCGGGTCGAACGCGTCACGCGCCCGGTGGCAACCCACCGCGCCAGCCACATCAGCCCAATCAACCCGAACGCGACCAGCGGCACGCTGTCCGTGACGATGAAATAGAAATAGATTACCGCCAGCGCGACGATTTCCAGCCGCGCCAGCCCCCGCGCCCCCCACCTCAATGCCTCATTCGCCCTTTGGCTCATTGTCCACGATCCACTCGACCGCCGCGCGCAAATCGTCCACGACGACGCAATCGAAATGATTGTTGACGACCTCCGCGCGCTGCGCTTGCCCGCGCCCAGTGAGCACGAGAATCGCGCGCGCGCCGATCGCGCGCGCGGCTGCCACATCCGATTCCGCGTCGCCGACAACGAACGAGCGCGTGAGGTCAATCTCGAACTCGCGCGCGGCGCGCTGGTACAACCCCGGCTGCGGCTTGCGACACGTGCACCGATCCTCCGGCTGATGCGGACAATAGTAGACCGCGTCGATGCGTCCTCCGGCGCGCACCACCTCCGCGCACATGCGCGCGTGAATGTCGCGCACCGCCTCCTCCGTCGTCCGCCCGCGCGCAATCGCCGACTGATTCGTCGTGATGATAACGAGAAACTCGCTGGTCGCCAGCCGTCGCAGCGCGTCCAACACCTTGGGGAGAAAGACGAACTCGTCCCACGATTTCACGTAATCGGAGCGATTGACGTTGATCACGCCATCGCGGTCGAGAAAAATCGCGCGTCGCGTCATACGGCCCTCAGCGGAACAACAAGATGCCCAAAACGACTCCGCCGACGACCGCGACTGCCAAGCCAAGCAGCGCGTTCGCTTGCAGCGCAGCCATCGCCACGAGCGACACGCATCCCCACCACGCCAAATTCCGAACGACCGCCCACCTCCCCATCGCCTTCAACCTCTGACCTCTGATGTCATCTCACCGTCACCGGCCGCTCTCCCTGAAACAACCGCAGTACCGTCTGCAACAAGATTTGCAGATCGAGCCAGATCGTCCAGTTGCGAATATAGTACAGGTCCAATCGAATCTCCGCCTCGAGCGAATCTATCGCGGTGCCGGCAACTACCCAGGGCCCGGTGATACCGGGCTTGACGCTCGCGAGCGTGGGCAGCCACTCGCGATACAACAGCGCGCGCTCCGTCGGCACCGGGCGCGGACCGACCAGACTCATCTCGCCGCGCAGGACGCTGACGAATTGCGGCAACTTGTCAATCCCCAAGCGATACAACCACCGCCCGAACGCGTGATCTTGCTCCGCATCTAGCCGGCGCGTGCGAAACTTCCAAGTGATGAACGGCTTTTCGTTCGCGCCCAACACGGGGTACGGCTCCCAAATCGGACCCGGCGAAGACATCTTGACCAGAATCGCCGCCAGCGCGAGAAGCGGGCTGGCAAGAACGATGCAAACCAAACTGACGGAATAATCGAGCAACGCCTTGAGCGCTGCGTCGAAGCCGGTGATGCGATTCTTTTCGAGCGCGAGGAGCGGCACGAAACCATCGTGGGTCAGCCGCACGCCGGTGGACATGATTTCGTAAAAGCCGGGCGAAAGTTTGATCTCCAGATCGTCGAGCGCGGACACGCTGCGCGTGATGATCTCCATAAAACTCTCCCACGCGATCGCACCCTGCACGACAATCACCTCCCGCGCGCCGGTCTCGCGCGCCACGCGCGCCAGCGCGGTGGGACGCTCCAGCACGCGCAAATCGTCGAGCACGCGCGAATCCAGCGGGAGATAGTCGTCCACAAAGCCGACGACCTCGATGCCGGACTGCGTCGCCGGCATCAGTTGCCGCGCAATCGCCCGGGCGTGCTCGTTCGCGCCGACGATGAGCGCGCGCGTGAGCCAATGCCCGCGCCGCCGCCCCAAGCCGACGACGCGACGAATCGCAAAGCGCGCCGCGCTGACCCAGAGAATCGCGAACGCCCAGCACAAGACGAGCCAACTGCGCGAGACACTCAAGTTCGGTTCGAGGAAACTCAAGACGATGAGCACCAAAACACCGAACGAGCACGCGACGACGACCTTGCCGTACTCTCCCAAACCAACGAGCAGATAGCGCGGGTCGTACAGCCGATTGAACGCGAACAGAACAAGCCACAGCGGAATCGCCGCTGGAATGATCACCGCGTACCGCTCGGTAATCGGTTGGAGCCGTTCGACGAGCGGCAGCCAATCCGCCAAGTTATAGCGCACGCTAAACGCGACGTTGAGCGCGGCGTAGATCGCGAGCGCGTCGCCGATGAGCCAGAGTGCGACGAGTGTGAGAGAATCTCTGCGCGGCGCCGTCATCCCGCCTCCCGCCCACTGCTCTCTGCGATTCGCAGTCCCGCGTTGACCAGGACGCGCGCGCCTTCACTCTCGAAACGAAAATCCATCCGCTTCAACCCTTTGGCTTCCAGCGCCTGGGTCACCGCCGCTTGCTGTGGCAACTCGCAGTACACCATCAAGAATCCACCGCCGCCCGCGCCGGTCACCTTGCCGCCGAGCGCGCCGTTCTGCCGCGCGAGGTCGTAGCACTCGTCAAGCCGCGCATTGGAAACGCCGGCGGCGAATTTCTTTTTGCTCTGCCACGCGCGGTCGAGTAGATGGCCGAACCGCGCGAGGTCGCCACGCTCCAGACACTCCTTCACCTCGAACGCCAGCCCCTTGACCGCGTGCAGCGCGTCGAGCACGCGCGGATCGCTTTGCTCCGAGGCCTCCTTTTGCTCGCGCAGAATCGAAGACGCCTCGCGCGTCGCGCCAGTGAAAAAGAGAAGGAGGTTGCGCTCCAACTGTCGCCGCGTCTCCGGCGGAATCCGCAGCGGCTCGACCGTCGTACCGTCGCGCGCAAAGCGAATCAAATTCAAATCGCCGAACGCAGCGGCGTACTGGTCTTGCTTGCCAATCGGCATCCCCAGTTTTTCGATTTCGATGTGGCAGGCAAGTTCCGCGATCTGCTGCTTGGAAAGGAACAAGCCGCGCGCCGTCGTCACCGCCTTGATGATCGCGACCGTGACCGTACTAGACGACCCCAGTCCGGTGCCCGGCGGAATCTCGGAAGCGAGAAACATCGAGACCCCGCGCGTCAAGCCAAAGTGACTCAAGATCGCGCGCGGCAAACTCAAATCGCCATCGAAGAGCAACGGCGTATCCGCGTCGTGCCGATAGAACGTGCGATAATCGGACGAGGTGATCTGGATCGCGTCCTCCGCGCTGACGTTGAGAAAGACGTAAAAGTATTTGTCAATCGTCGTGCTGACGACTGCACCCCCGTGCCGCGTATAGTACGCCGGCAAATCAGTGCCGCCACCGGCAAAACTGATGCGAACTGGAGCGCGTGTGATTAGCATATTTCACGTTTCAGGTTAAGTTTGGTAACGCTACATTCAATCGTGGAGACGTCAAAACTGGTGCACTTATGCCCCGCAGGGCGGGGGGCTTGGGGGGTGTCCCCCCCAACACCCCTGAACCCCCATGTCCACGATTTACTGCGGTGCTACCCCTTGTCGAAGATTGGTCACATATAGTCGTCAAAGCCGCGATAGTTAGATGCGCGCGGTTTGCCGTACACCCGACCGATGAAGGGCAAGACGAGGATCATCCCGGCGACGAACCCGCCGATGTGCGCCCAGAACGCGATGCCACTCGCCGCCGCGTGACTCAATGCCGCCGTGCCGTAGAAGAACTGTTGGATGAACCACCACCCCAAAACGATGATCGCCGGCACCTGAAACGTCCACAGCACGATCACCAGCGGCACCAAAATCCGAATGCGCGCCCACGGGTACAGCACGAGGTACGCGCCCAGCACGCCAGCAATCGCGCCGCTCGCTCCAATGGCGGGAAGACGCGACGCCCCTTTGATCACCGATTCCGCCAGCATCGCAATGACTCCGCACAGCAGGTAGAAAATCAGATACGAGAAATGCCCCAGCACATCTTCGACGTTATCGCCAAAGATGAGCAGATAGAGCATATTGCCAAGGATGTGAAACCAGCCGCCGTGCAAAAACTGGGACGTGACGAGCGTCGCCCACACACTCACCGGCGCGTTCCAGGGATCCGCCAACGCGTTCAGAACGTTAGTCGGCACCGCGCCCCAAGTGAGAATAAAGCGGTCGAGCACGAAAGGACGCAGCGATAATTCGTAGAAAAAGACGCCGACATTGATCGCAATCAGAGTCCACGTCATGAAAGGAAACCGCCGCGTCGGATTCGAATCGGAAAGCGGAATCATCAGGACGCCGCCACGCCAAGGCGAGTCATCGAAAATTCTCCTTGCCAGAGTCAGTACCGCAACAACGCGCCAATGCCGCCCCACTCCTTCAGTTTGTTCGCCGCGCTCGCGTGCACCAATTCGACGCGGCTGCCCAACTCGATGGCGCGGCGCACCGCCAAATCAACGATGCGATCTACCGACCGCATCGAATGGCTGCACAGCGGACAAGTCGCTAGCCTTTGCGCCGAGAGATAGCCACAGTGGTCGCACGCGAACCCTTTGGTGCGCCAATCCGAGGCGACGACCAGGGTATAGACCGCGCGCTCCATCAACGCGTTCAACGTGTCCGCCAAACCCAATGTCGCTGTCGGTCGTTTTTTTCGCGCGGCAGTGTTCACTTGTTCGACCAGCGCGAGTTCGTGGGCGCGCTCGACGCGCTCTTGAATCTCGCGCGCCTTGCTCAGCACGCGGCTCGCCGGCGTTTCGATGTCCAGCGGAAACTCGCCTGCGATGGACTCGCGCAGAGGTTTGGGCAACAACCCGCGAAACTGCGCCAGCGTATCGCCGGTCCCAGCCAGCAGGAGCCGCGAGCAATTCTGGCTCTTGAAAAAATCGTTCGTCAGTTGCGCTGCCTGCTTGAGATTCTGAAGCGCGAGCGTTTCGATGTGCCGCTGATAGCGCGCCGCGCTCCAGCCCCCCTGCTTGTGCCGTCCTGGCGTCGCCGGCAGTTCGTATGCAAACTCTTCGATCTCGCCCAGTTGCATTACGAAAAAGCGCGCGTGGTCACGGTCAACCAGCGCGACGGCATAGCGTTCGTACTCGTCCAGCAGATCGGTCAACAAGCGCACGTTCGGTTTATCGTCCACGCTCGCATAGTCGAGCACGGGGACGGCGAGGCGCAACTCGCGCCAGAACTTGAGGGAGGCGCACGTAAAGACGGCAACGCCCTTGGACTGCCAGTCGTACTTCTGGTCGAAGAACTTGGTCACGCGCGTGACATCCGCGCCGCCCTCGCGCAGCGGTTCGAGCATTTGCTTGAGCGCGAGCCGACGCTCTTCTTTCGAGTGTTGGGTCAAATCGGTATTCAGGTACACGCTCAGAACTGAATGTCCTTGCCCGTCGAAATCCACGAGTTCTTTGAGCGCACTTGGCGTGATCATC
>DYLA01000003.1:0-4597 GCA_020722265.1 Anaerolinea sp. | reverse complement strand
ATGTCCTTGCCCGTCGAAATCCACGAGTTCTTTGAGCGCACTTGGCGTGATCATCCTTCTCCTCCTTCGTCTCCTTGGAACGATTTTATCCTGCCTGTTCGAGTTCTTGCCTGAGCCGCTCAATCTCCGCCCGGAGTTCCGCTTCGCGTCGCTGCATCTGCGCTTGCAGTGCTTCCAAACGTTCGGTCAAGTCCATGATGATTTCGACGCCAGCCAGATTGACTCCCAATTCGTTGGTGAATCGCGCGATCTTGCGTAGCCGTTCGATCTCGCGTTGAGAGTACAGCCGAATTTTACCAGAAGACCGCGTAGGCTTCAATAGTCCAGCGCGTTCATAATAGCGCAGCGTTTGCGGGTGCATATCCACCAACCGCGCCGCCACACTGATCACGTACATCGGTTCGTCGTCGTTACGATATTCCATCTCTAGGATCACACTCCCCCCTAACCGCGTGAACGCATCTGGGCGAGTCTTTGGAACAACTCGCGTTCTGCCGGGGTCAAGCGTTCCGGCAGAACGACGCGCACCTGAACGTAGAGATCGCCAAAGACGTTCGGCGCGTTCAAGCACGGCATCCCCTGTCCCGCCAAGCGAAAGGTCCTGTCCGATTGGGTCTCCGGCGGAATCTTGAGCGCCAAAGTCCCTTTGAGGGTCGGCACCTTGATTTCGCCGCCGAGCACCGCGGTATAAAGGTCAACCGGCACTTGACAGCGCAAGTCGTCCCCCTCGCGCGTGAAGGTAGGGTGCGGAAGGACCTGAACACGCAAATACAGATCGCCAGCGGACCCTCCGCGCAAGCCCGCCATCCCTTCGCCGGCGTAGCGAATCTTGGAGCCGGTCTTGACGCCAGGCGGAATTTTTATTTCCAGACGGCGGCTGTCCTTTTGCAGAACGCGCGTCGTGCCGCGATAAGCCTCTTCCAGCGAGATTTCAACCGATTGCTCAATGTCCTGTCCGCGTCGCGGGCGCGCCTGTCCACGCATCGTCGCATCGGCAAAGCCACCGCCGAAGAAAGTGCGAAAGAAATCGGAAAAACCCCCGATCTCACCGCCCAGTCCGCCTAAGAGGTCTTCGAGTTCCTCCTGCGTCACCGTTCGATATTGCGCTCCGCCAAAGCCGCCCCATTGGAAAGGACCCTGACCACCGGCGCGCTGGTACTGTTCGAACTGTTGCCAGTTTGCGCCGAGCGCATCATATTTCTTGCGCTTGTCCGGGTCTGTCAAGACTTGGTGCGCCTCATTGATCTCTTTGAACTTTTCCTGCGCGGCTTTGTTATTCGGATTGAGGTCGGGATGATACTTGCGCGCCAATCTCCGATACGCTTGGCGGATTTCCTTGTCAGTAGCGTTCTTGCTCACGCCTAGAATCTGATAATAGTCCTTGTATTCCATCGAAAATAGCCCTGACACACGAATGTTCAACCATCGCTCTAGCCAAGCCTTCGCACCCCAGACCCAGCCTTGGGAAAGAACGTGAAATTGACCATCGAATCGGTCAGTCGGTTTGTCCAAGTGTGCAGGTGCGAAATCCTGGCTCTAGGCACAAGGATTATACCATTCTAACGCCAAAGTGTCAATATGTTTTACGTAATTCTAGTATAAAAAATTGATAAAATCATTATCAAGTCTATTGACAAACATTGTTGAATATGATATAATCCCGCCAGAAATCCAAAAACAAAACACTCGTCCTCCGCCGGTTCGATGCCGAATGTTTGGAACCTCGTGCTGTCGAAACCTGCGAGGAGGGTGATGAACTCTAGGAGGAACAATGAGCAGCCTAATTCGATGGGATCCGTTCGCGGATCGGATGTCATTGCGAGGTGCGATTGACCGCCTCTTTGACGAAACCTTCGTTCGCCCAGGCTGGGGCTGGATTGCGCCAATCGGTGCGACAGATCTGGCGATTGATATGTACGAAACCAAGGACGAGGTTATCGTCAAAGCCGCGTTGCCGGGAATCAAGCCGGAGCAAGTCGAGGTGACCATCACCGGCGATACCCTGACGATTCGAGGCGAGGCAAAGGAAGAGAGCGAGGTCAAGGAAGAGGACTATATTCGCAAGGAGCGCCGGTACGGCTCGTTCTGCCGCTCCGTCACCCTGCCGGATGGACTCAAGACAGACAAGGCGGAAGCGACGTTCGAGCATGGTGTGTTGACACTCAAGGTCCCCAAGAGCGAAGAAGTCAAACCCAAGACGATCAAAGTCAAAGCCAAGTAAGAACGTTCGCCCCAACGTTCTGACCAGGAGGATTACGATGAGCATCTCACGCTGGGATCCATTCAAGGAAATGATGACGCTGCGCCAAGCGATGGATCGCTTGTTCGAAGACGCCTTCGTGCGCCCCTCTCGATTGCTTGGCGAACCCGTTGGCACGTATCTGCCACTCGACATCTACACGACGAAAGATGCCGTTGTGGTGCGCGCGTCGGTGCCGGGCGTGAAACCGGAAGACCTCGAAATTACCATCGAAGGGAACGTGGTCAACCTGCGTGGCGAAACCAAAGCAACGCAAGAAGAGGGTACTTTCTTGCTCCAAGAGCAACGTTATGGACCATTCGCCCGCTCGATAGACCTGGGGATTCCGGTGCAAGGAGACAAAGCAGACGCCAAGTTCGAGAACGGCGTACTGACCCTGACGATTCCCAAAGCCGAAGAGATCAAACCGCGCGTCATCCAAGTCAAGAGTGCGTAACCGTGTAGACCCGGAGGGAGATCAAAGACCCTGCGGGTCTTTTTTTGCGCGTCAAATGAATTCGCCGTCACGGGAGATTCCCGTGACGGCGTCCGCACTCGCTTGCGGCGTCGGCGTTGGGGGTGGCGCCGTCGGCGCGACGGGAGCCACAGGTGCGGTGGGGGCGATGGTTGGCACTTCGGGCGTCGGGGGCGCGGCTTGTGGCGTCGGCATCCCGCCAAAGACGAACACTGTACCCAGCACCATACTCAACGCGACCGCGCCATTCAGGGCGAGCGAGAGGTACCACCGCCAATCGCGTTTGGTTTGTTTCGGTTTGCTTCTGCGCGACATTATGGTTGAATTCCTCCAAAAGACTGCTGTGACGATTATACCACAATCCCGCCTAGCGCCAAATTTCCGCGCGCGGCTGTTTGACGGATTGCCCGCTCTCCTCTATAATCCTCGCTGATGACACCTGCAGACGTACTCGTCAAAAAGTTGCAAGCCCAACTTGCCGCGCTGCGCGAGATCACGCGCGCGGTCAGCCGCGCGTGGTCACTCGACGAAACCCTCGCCCTCATCACGCGCAAGACGGCGCGCGTGATGGACGCGGACTCCTGTTCGATCTATCTCCTCACTGACGACGAGGAGTTGCTCCTCAAAGCCACGACCGGCCTCGCGCCCGATGCGGTGGGACGCGCACGGCTCAAGATGGGCGAGGGATTGACCGGACACGCGGCGAAATTGGGCAAGCCGGTCGCCGCCAGCCACGCCGCACACGATCCGCGCTTCAAGTACCTGCCGGAAACCAAAGAAGCCGCCTTCCAATCGCTCCTCGCCGTTCCGCTCCTCGCGCGCGGCAAAGTCATCGGCGCGATCAACATCCAAACCCGCACCGAGCGTGAGTACGCCTCCGACGAAATCGAACTCCTCTCCATCATCGCCGATGTCGCCGCTGGCGAACTGGAAAAAGCCATGCTGTACGAAGAAATCGGCGGATTGAAAGAAGCCCTCGAGACGCGCAAACGCGTCGAGCGCGCCAAGGGAATCTTGATGAAACGCTACCACATTGACGAACCAGAAGCCTTTGCGCGCATCCAGCAACAAGCCCGTTCGACGCGCAAGACGATGCGCGAGATTGCCGAAGCGATCATTCTCGCGGAGCAAGTGTAGCGCGCCAGGGCAAGATGCCATCGGCGGAGGAACGCAATGACCACGCCCACGATCGAAGCGTATCTGGAAATCATCTACATGATGGCAACGGAGGGACAACCGGTCATCGGCGCGCGATTGGCAGAATCGCTACGCGTCTCGCGTCCAACGGTTACGGCGACGATGAAACGAATGGTCCGGCAGGGGCTCGTCAAGATCAACACACATAAGGAAATCCGACTGACCGCCAAGGGCCAAGCCATCGCCGAACGTTTGCAGCGTCGCCATCGTATCGTTGAACGCTGGCTGACCGACGTGCTGGGCTTGGAGTGGAGCAAATCCGACGCGGAAGCACACCACCTCGAACATGCCATGAGCGACCGGGTGACCGAGTTGCTCAACCAACATCTCGGCGCGCCAGCCACCTGCCCGCACGGCAATCCGATTCCGGGAAATGCGCGCAGCGTCGTACCGGATCCGGACGAGTTTCAACTCAGCCGCGCCCGCGAAAAGGAGCGGTTGACTGTGATACGCATTTCGGAGTACGCCGCGTATGTGGCGGAATTGCTCGACTATCTTGGCGCGCGCGACATCGTGCCCGGCGCGCACATCGTGGTCTCCGAAGTCGCACCACTCGAAGGACCGTTGACCGTGCAGGTGGGGACGCGCACCGTTCCCTTGAGTCGTCAGATCGCTCAGTACGTTTGGGTGAAACGCGTGAAATGATTGGACAGCGCACACGCATCGTTTGCACGCTGGGGCCGGCA
>DYLA01000096.1 GCA_020722265.1 Anaerolinea sp. | reverse complement strand
GGGGCATCAAGTGCACCAGTTTTGACGTCTCCACGATTGAATGTAGCGTTACCCCTAGAGGATGCGATATGAAACAATCAACCTCCCGTCGGTCACTGACCAGCGGGAGGTTGAGGCGTCAGCGCGTCGAAGCGTTACAATCCCAGGTACGCCTCGCGGACGCTCTCCATTTCGCGCACCTGTCTCGCCTTACCTTCGATCTCGACCCGTCCATTGTTCAGGACGTACGCGTAATCGCACACCGCGAGCGCCATCTGGATGTTCTGCTCCACCAGCAGCATCGTTTGTCCCTGATGCTTCAACTTGCGAAGCACTTCGAACAGATTCATCACCAAGAGCGGTGACAAACCGAGCGAGAGTTCATCGAACATCAGGATTTTGGGCTTGCTCATCAAGCCGCGCGCGATGGCGAGCATTTGCTGTTCGCCGCCCGAAAGGGTGCCGGCGATCTGATACATGCGTTCCTTCAAGCGCGGCAGCAACTCGAAAACCCATTCGAGGTTTTGCCGGTACGCGCGGCGTGCGCCGGTCGGCGTCGCGCCCATCTCCAGATTCTCCAGCACGGTCATATCGGTAAAGAGTTGGCGACCCTCCGGCACCATCACGAGCCCCATCTGCGCTTTGGCGTGCGGCGAAAGGCGCGTCACGTCTTTTCCTTCGAAGATCACTTTGCCTTTCCATGCCGGCACCAAGCCCGTGACCGCGCGCAAGAGTGTCGTCTTGCCACTGCCGTTCGTGCCGACCATCGTCGTCAGACCGCCAGCCTCCAGGCGTAGCGAGACGCCCCAGAGGATTTGCACCTCGCCATAGCCGGATTCGAGCCCTTGCACTTCGAGGATACTCATTCCGCCTCCTCCAGAAATTGCCGCGCTACTTTCGGGTCACCCAGATATGCCTCGATGACTTGCTGGTTGTTCGACACGGCGGTGGGGGTGCCCTCGGCGATCTTGGCGCCATAGTTCAACACGACGACGCGATCGGAGACGTTCATGACCGCGTGCATCAAATGCTCGATCATAATGATCGTGACCCCCTGCTCGCGAATCTGGCGGATGACGTCGAGCATGCCGGCGACCTCGTGCGGATTCAGCCCAGCCAGCACTTCGTCGAGCAGCAACAGGGTAGGACGCGCCGCGAGCGCGCGCGCGAGTTCCAAGCGTTTTTTCTGTGCGACGTTCAGTTTCCCCGCCAGCATCTCGCGCCGCTCGGCGAGACCGACGAATGCGAGCACCTCGTCGGCGACCCGCCCGGCTTGATCGAGCGACAGGTTCTCGCGCCCAAAGCACGCGCCGACCGTCACGTTTTCGCGCACGGAGAGTTCACTCAAGGGACGGACGACTTGGTGCGTGCGCGCCATTCCCATCCGGGCGAGTTTGAATGACGGCAAGCCGGTGACATCCTGACCTTGAAAGATCACGTGCCCTTCGGTCGGCGGATAGACGCCATTGATCGCGTTGAACAAGGTCGTCTTGCCCGCGCCATTGGGACCGATCAGCCCCAGGATTTCACCCTTTTCGATGCCGAACGACACGCGATCGAGCGCGAGCAGACCGCCGAAGCGTTTGCTGACGTCTTGAATATCGAGGATCACGGAGGTATCGGTAGTCATTCGAGAACCCTCCTCAGGGTCGGCGACTTTTGCCGCAGCCAGCCCACCACGCCCGCCGTCACGAATAGAACGATGAGGAGCAGCAGTAACCCCGCGATGAACAGATGGAACGAACTGAAGGTTGGGTTTGTGATGAGGAAACTGCGCAGACGCTCGTAGACGAACGCGCCGACGATAGGGCCGAGCACGGTGCCGTACCCTCCCAGCATCACCATCACCAACCCTTCGATGGAGCGATGCAACAGGAAGGCGGGCCCCGGCTCGATGACGCCGTTCTTGAAGAAAAAGAGCGCGCCGGCGAGCGCGGGAAAGAACGCCGAAATGGCATAGGCGGTCACTTTGTGGCGCGCCGGGTCAATCCCCAAGACCTGTGCCACGTCTTGATCCTCGCGAATCGCCATCAACCCCAAGCCAAACTTGGATTTCTTGACGAAGAAACTAGTCGCCACCACCGCGAGCGCGACGACGACCATCCCATAGTACGCGAGCCACAGCGCGTCCTTCGCGCCGCCGTACGCGGTGTACACTTCATAGTTGAAGAACATCCCCACCGATCCGCCGAATGGCTCAAAGTTGGCAACAAAGTTTCGCATCGCCTCGTTGATGCCGATGGTTGCCAGCGCAAAGTACGCACCGCGCAAGCGCAACACCGGCATCCCGATGAGTACCGCGATCAGCACCGCCACCAGCCCGCCGATGAGCGTGGCGAAGACCAGATGCATCCCGGCTTGCTGAATCAGAAAGAACGCGACATACCCCCCAATCCCAAAGTACACAATGTGACCGAAACTGACATAGCCGGTGTAGCCCATGATGATGTTGATGCTGGATGCCAGCACCAGGTACAACAAAATGAGCAGCCAGTCTTCGCGCAGTGCCGCCGACCCGGTGACGATGGGAATGAGAGCAAAGACAAGGATAACCAACAAGGTTGCCCATAGGAAGGGTTGTTTCCAGAGGTTCATCTTAACGCGCTCCCAGGAGCCCGGTAGGGCGAACCAGAATGATCAGCACAAAGACGACGTACTCGATGACCGGCACCCAGCCGACTGGAATGAAAATCGTCGTGATGCCCTCCAGCAGCCCCAGCACGATGCCACCCACCAGCGCGCCGGTCGGATTGCCCAAGCCACCCAGCACGACGATGACGAAACTCTTGAGTTCGTAGATACCGCCGGAGAGGATGGTGAAGGAGAACAAAGTCGCCAGCAGTCCGCCGGAGATCATCGCCAACATCGTGCCGATGCCAAAACTCAGTGCCAGTACCCAGGTCGAGTTGATGCCCATCAGTTCCGCAGCCGCGCGATTGTTCGCCACCGCGCGGATAGACTTGCCGACGCGCGTGCGGTAGAGGAACGCGTACAGCGCCCCGGTCACGATGACCGCGATCACGACCGCGACCGCTTTGGTGCCGAGCACCGTGATCACGCCGCTCTGCCACGTGCCCAGATCAATCGCCAACGCACGCGGCGTCGTCGTAAACACGACCGTGCCCACCCCGATGATCATCAGATTGACGGAGAAGGTCGCGAGGAGCGTCGTCAGTTCGGGTGCGTTGATGACGCGGTGGACGGCGAGAAAATAGACGACGATTCCAAACGCCAGTCCGAGGAGCAGCGCGATCACCAAACCGAGATAGGGATTCAACCCCAGTTGGGTCGCGACCAGATACACGATAAACATTCCCAGCGCGATGATGGGACCGTGTCCCAGATTGATGACCTTCATCACGCCAAAGATCAACGTCAGCCCCATCGCCGCGAGCCCATAGACGAACCCCAGCATCAAGCCGTCAATGGAGGATGCAAGCAACGCCTCTATGTTCATTGTCACCTCGGAGTCGCCAGTTAGTCGGATAGTCGCGCGACTATCCGACTAACTGACTATGCGATGATGCGACTGGCTTACTTGCGCGGTTGCCAGTCTGCTGTCTTGGCTTCCAGGGGCCAAACCATCTGCTTGACCAGTTTGCCGGAGGCATCCTTCTGCCACTGCATATAGACCATATCGTGCGCCACTTGCTTACCGTGCGTCTTGGCTTCGGTGCTGAACTTGACGCGTCCATAGAACGTCAGCAAGTCCATTTTATCAAGCGCGGCGCGCACTTGGTCTGGCTTGGTGCTGCCAGCGTCTTCAATCGCCTTTTGTAGGATCAACGCGGCGACATAGCCCCCTGCCGAGTGGTACGAAGGCTCTTCGTTGTACTTGGCTTTGTAGTCCTTGGTGAAATCGGCTGCGCTCAAGCCGTACCAGGCAAAGCCGGCTTTCTTGGCGGCATCCTCGCTGAACGTCGCCAGCGGCTCCCACTGACTCGGACCGACGATGTTCTGCGCGGCGTCCCCGATTTCGGTGAACTTGGGTTCGGGCGGCGCGACGAGCAGCGCGACGACTTTCGCCGTCACCTTCTTCTCGTACAACTGCTTGGCGAAGGTCGTGCCATCGGCAAAGTGCCCGCCGCCGATGATCGCGTCCGGCGCGGCGGCGATGATCTTGTTGATGAACGGCGCAAAGTCCGTGGTGCCGGAATCGTACCCTTCGAGCAGAACGACGTTATAACCCTTGCTCTTGGCGTATGGGTCCGCGGCTTTGGCGACGCTGGTCGAGAACGAGTCCTTCTCGTGGACGATGGCGATCTTCTTGGCGGCGGGGTCGAATTTGGCCAGCAGATCAATCGCGCCGGTCAAATACCGACTCGCCGGGGTGTAGGTCTGGTAGGTGTTCTTGAACCCTTGCTCCATCGTCGCGTCGTCGGCAGCGCCGGCCGTGATCATAATCTTGCCGTACTGTTCCGAGACGACCGCAGCGGCTTTGGCTGAACCACTGCTGTAGGGACTGATCAGAAAGTCTACCTTGTCGTCGTTGATCAGTTTGGTGTAGAGGGCTTGCACCCGGTCGGTAGAACTCTCATCGTCGTAGAACTTGAATTCCGGCGTCAGCACCGTGCCGTCCTTGAGTTTGATGCCGCCGGCTTTGACCACGTGGTCTTTCCAGAGTTCCAAGCCCTGAATCTGCTTCTTCGATTCGACGTTGAGTTTGCCCGTCTGGGACGCCGTAAAACCGATCACGATTTTCTTGGCGACCGTTGGGGCTTTGGTCGGTTCAGCCGGCGCGCAGGCGACCACGACCACCGCGAGGACGAACAATGCGGCAAGCCAGAGTAAGCGGGGGATTTTGTTCGACATTTTCTTCTCCTTTCCTTTTTCGCTTCATCGCGATCTTTCGATCTCACGTCGTAGAGTCGAGCCAAAGGGTAGCGAACCCCAATGTTCTGCCAACATCACTCCTTTGCTGTCAAGGTACAGAAGAGAAAGCATAAATCGAGCGGGGAAAGAAAAGGGTGGCAGGATGGACCTGCGCTCACAAGCGGAAATCAACACCTCCTTATGAGGACGCACGCACGCGTTCCCACGTCAAATAGCCGACGGCTTGCTCGCCGCTCAGTGTCGTCGGCAGCGTCATCAGGGTCAAGCGATTGCCGGCAACCTCGCAGAATTGCTCGCGATCGGTCCCGCTCCAATTCGGAAACGAACTGCCCTCGATGTGATGGATGACCGTTCCCTTGGCGGGATTTACTTCGAACGTCCCAAAGTACGCGAGGCACCCTTCGAACGCTGTTTGAATCTCCTCCGGCGTTCCTTTGAGCCAATCGCCTGAGGCGAAGGGAGGACGGTCGGGGTCCGTGATCTGGAACGCCATATGTCCCCCCACCTCATACATCAGGATGCCTTGCACGCCGCGTCCCATCGGCCGCACGACGATGCCATCCGCCAGACGGATTTCATACGAGACGAGTTTCCAAACCCCGATGAGGTCCTGGGCTTGCATAGGTCTCTCTCCAAACGAAACCGACTGTCACTCGCCGAGCGGGCTAGGGCTGGCGCGGGACAGTCACTAAAAACTGCCCACCGCGTCCACCGTGTTGTCGTACGCCTTGAAGACCTCCAGCAGCCCAGCCAATTCAAACGCCTTGCGGATTTTGCTCGGCATACTCGCGAGGCGCAAGTCACCGCGATTGAATCGGCGTACCTGTTTGAGCGCGGAGAGCAGGGCGCGTAAACCCGCGCTGCTCATAAAATCGGTCTGGCTCAAATCTACGACGATGTGAAAACGTCCGTCTTGGATGATCTTTTGCAGCGCCTTGTCCAGTGCCGGCGCGGTGCTGGAATCAATCCTGCCGTCCACTTCGACCAGGTCCACGCGCTTGTACTGCTTGGTGGTGATCTTGACTGCCATGCTTTTTTCCTCCGAAATGGGGACGCCGGGTTTTCCCTGCGCTTTCGAGCCCCTACGGCGAGATGGGCGTCCGACCGCTAGCGTACCAACGGCGCCGAGTCACTCGTCCGAATTCGAATCAACTTGGCGCAATTATAACACACGAACGCGTTAGGGGCAAGGGGGTGGTAAGTATTTTGCCAATTCACGCGCCTCGCAGTATAATGCTGGGCGATGAAATTCACACTCGCGCTCGCCCAGTTTGCCCCGCGTCTCGGCGATGTGGACGCCAATCTCGAAACGATGCTCGATTTTATTGCCCGCGCGCGGAACGCCCATGCCGATCTTGTGATCTTTCCCGAACTTGCGCTCACCGGCTATTACCTCAAAGACCTCGCGCCGGAGGTCGCTGTGCGTCCCTTGCCGGGCGACGCGCGCTTTGCGCGACTCCTCGCCGCCAGCCGCGATCTCGACCTCATCGTCAGTTTCGTCGCCGAAGACCCGCGCTATCGCTACTCGATTGCCGCCGCCTACCTCTCCACCGAGCGCGTCGTCCACCTCCACCGCAAAGTGTACCTGCCGACGTACCGACTGTTCGACGACGCGCGCTACTTCGCGCCGGGTGATTCGTTCCGCGCCTTTGACACGCGGTTGGGGCGCATGGGCTTGCTCATCTGCGAAGACGCATGGCACCTCTCATCGCCGTACGTGTTGTGGCAGGATGGCGCGGATTTCTTGATTGACGTTTCCGCCAGTCCGGGCTATGGGCTCTCGACGCGCGACGAAACTGTCAATGCGGAAACCGTCAAGACTTTTTTGCGAACATACGCCAGCCTCTTGACGACGTTCGTCATCTTTGCGAACCGCGTGGGGATGGAAGATGGCATCGCGTTCTGGGGCGGTAGTTGCGTTCTGGGTCCCGATGGAGGGACTCTTGCGAGCGCGCCCCAGTTCCAAGACGCATGGGTCGTCGTCGAAATTGACTCGGACGCGCTGCGCCGCGCGCGGCTGGGCTTGCCCACCCTGCGCGACGAACAACGCGAACTCGTGCGCCACGAACTTGGACGCGTCGCCAAGTTCGCGCTGGATCGCTGAAGACCCCGCCGGCGCGCCGGGACAGAAGAGGAGGGAAGAGACCCCTCCTCCGTTCATTGCACCTTGCAGAAACAGATATGGAACCGATCGAACCTTTGCCACTGAACCTCCCCCTCGCGCGTCGGTTGATTGTGAATTTCATTCGCGCCGAACTGACGCGCTTTGGATTTACGCGCGGCGTACTCGGCTTGTCCGGCGGAGTGGATTCGTCGCTCGCGGCGTACCTCGCGGTCGAAGCATTAGGCGCGACGAACGTGCTGGGTCTCATCCTGCCGTACCGCACCAGTAGTCCGGCGAGTCGCGCAGACGCGGACCTTGTCGTCGAACGACTGGGCATAGCGGCGCGCGTGATCGAGATTACGCCGATGGTGGAGCCGTACCTCGCGCAGTTTGCGCAAAACGATGCGCGGCGGCGCGGCAACGTGATGGCGCGTGCCCGAATGCTCGTGTGGTACGACCAGTCGGAGGAATTTCGCGCGCTGGTCATTGGCACGTCGAACAAGACCGAGTTGCTCTTGGGCTACACGACTCAGTTTGGCGACAGTGCGGCGGCGATTCTGCCGCTGGGGGATTTGTACAAATGCCAAGTGCGTCAACTCGCGCGCGCCGTCGGTGTGCCGGAGCCAATCCTCGCCAAAGCGCCGAGCGCGGATTTGTGGGAGGGTCAGACCGACGAGGGCGAACTCGGTTTCACCTACGACGACGCGGACGCGATCCTGTACCGCCTCGTGGATGAGCGACGCCGTGTTGAAGACGTCCTCGCGGAGGGATTCGACGCGCGCCTCGTGCAGCGCCTTGTCGAGTTAGTGCGGCGCAATCATTTCAAGCGCGTCTTTCCGCCTGTTCCCAAGCTCAGCGCGCGGACAGTCGGGGTGGATTTTCTGTACGATCGTGATTGGGGAACATAATTCGAGGTTGCCATTTGTCCGACCCTGAAACTTACGGAGTAACTATGAAACTTGCCTTGGTCACCGGCGGCGCCGGCTTTATCGGCTCCCATCTAGTCGAAGGATTGCTCGCGCGCGGTTGGGCGGTACGCGTGCTCGATAATTTCGCGACCGGGCGACGCGAAAACATCGCCGGCGTCCTGACGCGGATCGAGCTGCTCGAAGGGGATGTACGAAATCTGACGACGGTTCGCAGCGCGATGCGAAACGTGGAGGTGGTGTTCCACCAAGCCGCGCTGCCATCGGTGGCGCGCTCGGTGACGAATCCGCTAGAGAGCAACGCCGTCAACATCACCGGCACGCTCAACGTCCTGCTCGCCGCGCGCGACGCGGGCGTTCGTCGCGTCGTCTACGCCGCATCGTCGGCGGCGTACGGCAATCAGCCCACCTTGCCCAAAGTCGAAACGATGACGCCAGAGCCGCTCTCTCCCTACGCCATCGCGAAACTCGCCGGCGAGATGTACGCGCGCGCGTTCACGCAACTCTACGGACTCTCGACCGTATCGCTGCGCTATTTCAACGTCTTTGGTCCGCGCCAGGATCCGACGACGCAGTACGCCGGCGTCATCGCCAAATTTTGCACCTGCGCGGTCGAGGGTAAGCCGTACCCGGTCTATGGCGATGGCGAGCAATCGCGCGATTTTTCGTACATCGAAAATGTTGTGCAGGCGAATTTGCTGGCAGCCGAGGCGCCGCTCGATCATTCGCCGGTCATCAACATTGCCTACGGCGAACGGACGACGCTCAATCAGATTATCGCGATGCTGAACGAGATCACCGGGCAGAATCTGCCGGCGGAATACGGACCCGAACGTCCGGGGGACGTGCGTCATTCGCACGCCGATCTCACGCTGGCGCGCCGACTGCTGGGCTACGACCCTAAGGTGGATGTGCGCGAGGGGTTACGGCGGACTCTGGAGTGGTATCGGAATCAGTAACGATGAAAAACCCGCTGGCTCACGCGAAAGCGGGTTTTGCTATTTTCTTCCAAACTCCCGCGCTAACTGCGCGAGATTCAGTTGAATCATCGTCGGTCTGCCGTGCGGACAGGTTCGCGGCGCAGTCGTCTGCTCGAGTTGGCGAATCAGTTCGCGCATCTCTTCGAGCGAGAGCGTTTGCCCCCCTTTGACCGCGAGGCTCTTGCACACGCTCGAAATCAGCCGCGCCTCCGCCGATTTTTCGAGCGGCTCTTCCCCTTGTTCCATCTCATCCAGAATCGCGACGAGCGCGGCGCGCGGGTCGCTGGCTTGCATCCGCGCCGGCACCGCGCGCAGCAGAATCGTCTGATTCCCAAACTCCTCGAATCGAAATCCAACCGAGGCGAGGGCGTCGCGGTGCGTTTCGAGCGCGGCTTGCTGCGCGAGCGTCAGTTGGAGCGGCAGAGGATCGAGCAATTCCTGCGTCGCGATCGTCGCGCGGGCGCGTTCTGCCATCAATTGTTCGTACAACACGCGTTCGTGCGCGGCGTGCTGGTCAATCAAGTACAGCCCATCGGGTCCTTCGGCGATGATGTACGTCGAAAGAATCTGCCCCAAAACGCGCAGCATAGGGAGTTGGGCAGGTGGATAGTTGGGTAGGTGGGGCGTGGAGGGTTCGGCGGTCGCCGGTCCGCGCTCGGCAGTTGGCGCGGAGCGATACAACTCCAGCGCGGGGGTTTCGGCGCGCGGCGGGAATGGCGCGGCGAGGTGCACGGAGGGAATCGGCGCGTGCGTGGTGAGCGCGGTGCGTGCGGTTTGCTGTACGATACGAAAGACCGCGCTCGTGTCGCGAAAGCGCACCTGGCTTTTGGTGGGATGCACGTTCACGTCCACCGCGTTGGGCGGCAAGACAATGTCGAGCGCGACGATGGGCGCGCGTCCGACCATCAGCGCGGTGTGGTACGCTTCGATGACAGCATGTTGGAGCGTGCGGTCTTGGACCCACCGATGGTTGACGAAGAAAAGCATGTGCTTGCGCGTGGGACGGGTGAGGGAGGGAGGGGAGATGAAGCCGGCGACGCGAATTCCTGTGGCGGGGTTCAAGTTGCCGGTTTCAGGTTGAGGGTGAAGCGAACGTGGCCATTGGAACTCGGAACTAGAAACCTCCAACATCTGTTGCGCGACTTGGCTGCCGAACACTTTCACGAGCGCGTCGAACATCTTGCCGGTGCCCGGCGATTGAAACACGAGTCGGTCGTCGTTCACGAATGAAAAGCGCAATTGGGGAAAGGCGAGTGCGTAGGCGTGGATGAGG
Organism: Anaerolinea sp.; assembly: GCA_020722265.1. Classification (GTDB taxonomy): domain Bacteria; phylum Chloroflexota; class Anaerolineae; order UBA4142; family UBA4142; genus DYLA01. The sequence goes on along the minus strand of DYLA01000096.1, from coordinate 757 downwards.
TCGGCGATGTGTCCGGCTTCGGTTGCCGGCGCCTTGAGGAACTTGAGTCGCGCCGGGACGTAGCGGAACAAGTCCTCGACGGTGACGAAGGTGCCTTGCGGCGCGCCCAGGGCGCGCTGTTCGACGATGCGGCTCCCCTCCACGCGAATCTGTGTGCCGGTTGGCTCGTCGCGCGCGCGGGTGATGAGGGTGACGCGCGCAACCGCAGCAATCGAGGGGAGCGCTTCGCCGCGAAAGCCAAGTGTGCGAAGGTTGAAGAGATCGTCGGCGGAATCGAGTTTGCTCGTCGCGTGACGTGCGAACGCAGTGACCACTTCGGCGGCGGGGATGCCCCCCCCATCGTCCGCGACGCGGATGAGCCGCTGACCGCCGCCGCGAACTTCCACTTTGATTTCGCGTGCGCCGGCGTCAATCGAATTATCCAGCAACTCTTTGACCACTGACGCCGGGCGTTCGATCACTTCGCCCGCCGCGATCTGCGCGGCGAGTTCGTCCGGGAGAATGTGGATAGGCATCGGCAATATTGTAGCACAGAACGGCGAAAAAGAGAATACTCCGCCGTCGAAGTGATCGTTCGCTGATTGGTGAAATAATTTTCGACCCCCAACCAGTCGTTGTTCGTCAAGCGTGCCTCCACTACGGCTTGTGGGTCGTCTTGAGTTTCACCAAATTCCGAACAGTCACCCGTCGAATCAATTCGACGGTAGTACCACAGTAAATCGTGGACATGGGGGTTCAGGGGGCTTTGCCCCCTGAC
>DYLA01000095.1 GCA_020722265.1 Anaerolinea sp. | reverse complement strand
ACTCCCAGCGCGCCAAACATTGACAGACAGGGGCTCACATGATATTATTAGAGTAGAAGTTGATCTTCCTCAAGGCAACCGCCGTTCTGTCTCTGCGGAAGGCTATCTTCTCGACGATGAGATGACGATGACGCATGGCTTGTTTCTTCCCCTGTACTCGCCTAACCACGCGCGACGAACGCGCGCCGGATTGGTGCGGCTGCCTACTTGCCCTTCCCTCCAGACCTGGTGTTCTCTCCGTGCCGATTGCGGAACTCTCTTCAGCATCGAGTTGCTGACGATACCGGTCGTCGTTGCGCGTGCTTCCCCCGTCCAACCGCACGCCGACTGGCGCACTTCCATTCGATTGTGCGATTTCGATACGCGAGTTGTCCAGAAATCGCCCATTCAAATTCCACTTTTTTGAGGAGGTAGTATGGCTCTACTTGCAGCGGGCACCCCAGCCCCAATGTTCAAGGGAATGAACTTGACCGGTCCAGAGATCAATCTGGAAAATTACAAAGGCAAAAAGCCGGTCGTCCTGATTTTCGCCCCCGACCGCGTGGACCCGGGGCAGACGAACGCCGTCAAAGCGCTCGCCGCCAAGTACAAGGACAAGTTGGAACTGATCACCGCGTCGCGCAAGGTTCCCAGTGTTTCGATGGCGAGGGCATTCTTGCAGCAACTCGGCGTCAAGTTTCCCACGCTGTACGACCCGGGGATGGCAGTTTACAAGTTGTACGGCGTCGAGAATCCGGTTGCCATCTTCATCATTGACGCGAACGGCAACATCGTCTTTTCCACGCAAACCGATCCGACGAAGGTGGACATCAAGGCGTTGGAAGAAGCGATCGCGGCGAATGTCCCGTAGCGAATAGGAGGACGCCTATGGACCTGGGTCTCGCGGGCAAAGTCGCGCTCGTGACTGGCGGCGCGCGCGGTATCGGCAAGGCGGTCGCGCTCGCTTTTGTGCGCGAGGGTGCCAACGTCGGCATCCTCGACTTGCTCGAAGACGAAACGCCGCAGACTGTCGCCGAATTGCGTGCCCTCGGCGTCAAGGCGGCAGGTTACGTCACCGACGTGACCGATGTCGAATCGCTCAACGCGAACGTACAGAAACTCGCGGCCGAGTTGGGGGGCGTGCATTGCCTCGTCAACAGCGCGGCGATTCTCATCAACGTCGGCAAGATCGAGACGATGGACGCCGGAATGTGGCAGCGCGATCTCGATGTGAATCTCACCGGCGTCTTCAACGCCGTGCGCGCGGTGTTGCCGTTTATGCAGCAGCAAAACTGGGGACGCATCGTCACGATCTCATCGGTCGCCGGCGTGCTGGGTGGGTTCGGGCAAGCCGGCTACTCGGCGACAAAGGGCGCGGTGATCAGTTTGATGAAAACAGTCGCGCTGGAGATGGCGCGCTATAACATCACCGCGAACGCGGTCTATCCCGGCATCGTCGGCACGGAAGCGGCGCAGTTCATCCGCCCGGATATGAAAGAGCGGATGCTCAAGCGCAGCGTTTGGAAAAAAGAGATGGAGCCGGACGCTATCGCGAGCGCGATTGTCTTTCTCTGCTCCGAGCCGGCGCGCTATATCACCGGCATCGCGCTCGACTTGAGCGGCGGGATTACGCTGTTCACGTTCTAACGACGGAACACGCCGCGCGGGACGCGCGGTTCGTGTGGCGTAAGTCTGGAGGAAAAAGGGATGACACAGGTCGTCGTCCTCGACGGCGCGCGCACACCCATCGGCGCGTTCGGCGGAAGTTTGCGTGAAGTGAACGCGCCGACGCTCTTGGAGCACGCGTTCCGCGCCGCGCTCGACAAGACCCGGATTGACCCCACCGAGATTGACGAGACGATCGTCGGGCAGGTGTTCCAAGGGAGCGACGCGCCCGGCATCGCGCGCTTTTGCTCGCTGCGCGTCGGCATCCCGCAGAACGTGCCCGGGATGACGCTCAATCGCCAGTGCGCGAGTGGTCTGGAAGCCGCTGTGTACGCGGCGAAAGACATTATGCTCGGCGAGGCGAAGCTCGTCTTGACCGGCGGCGTCGAATCTATGAGCACGGTCCCGTACCACGTGCGCGGCTTGCGCTGGGGTGTCAAGATGGGACCCCAACCGGAACGTGTGAACGTCAACGGCGGCGCTATCGCGCTCGGACACCCGGTTGGAATGAGCGGCAATCGCCTCCTGCTGACGATGGCGTACGAGTTGAAGCGTCGCAAGGCCGAGTTTGGCGTCATTGCGCTCTGCGCCGGCGGCGGGCAGGGGATTGCGATGGTAGTGGCGAACAGCGCCGCCTGAGCCTAGATTGTGTAACCCGAAACATGAAACTGCTAGAAGGCATTCGCATTCTCGATCTCTCGCGCCTGTTGCCCGGTCCGTACGCGACGATGCTCCTCGCCGACTTGGGCGCGGAGGTCATCAAAATCGAGACGCCGGGACTGGGCGATTACGCGCGCCTGATTCCGCCGTTCATCCGCGAGCCGCGCACCGGCGAGGAGACCGGTTCGGTGTTCGTCGCGGTCAATCGGAACAAGAAAAGCGTCGCGCTCAACTTTCGCCACGCGCGCGGCAAAGAAATCCTGATGCGCCTCGCGCGCACGGCGGATGTGCTGCTGGAGGGTTTCCGTCCGGGCGCAGCGGACAAGTGGGGCATCGGCTACGCGGCGATGCGCGCGGTCAATTCGCGCCTTGTCTACTGCTCGTTGAGTGGCTATGGGCAGACGGGACCGTACCGGGATCGCGCCGGGCACGACTTGAACTATGTGGCGCTGACCGGGCTGCTCGCCGCGAACGGCGCGGCGGACGGTCCGCCGATTCCGCCAGCGGTGCAGGTGGCGGACTTGAGCGGTGGGATGCTCGCGGCGCTTTCGATTCTCGCCGCGCTGGTGAGCCGCGCGAACACCGGCGTGGGACAGTACCTCGACGTGAGTTTGTTCGAGGGCGCGCTGTCGTGGACGGGAACGATCATCGGCGGTACGTTCGCCGCCGGCAAACCGGTCGAGCGCGGCAAGATGCAACTGAACGGCGGGATGGCGTGCTACAACGTCTACGCGACGAAGGATGGCAAGTACCTCACGCTCGGCGCGATCGAGCCGCACTTTTGGGCAGCGATTTGCAAGGCGATTCAGCGGGAGGACCTGCTCGATCGCGCGTACGAATTCGATGCGATCCCAGAAGTTGCCGCGACGATCCGGACGCGCACGCTCGACGAGTGGCTGGAGGTGTTCGACGAAGTGGACGCGTGTGTCGAGCCGGTGTGCGATTTTGGCACGGTGTTCGAGAATCCCCAAGTTCAACAGCGCGGCTTGGTCGCAGAAATCGGTGGAGTGTCACAGGTGGCGTCGGTCTTTGCGTTCGCGGACAAGGCGTACACGCCTCCGCCGCGGCAAGGGGAACACACGCGCGAGGTGTTGGCGCGGGTTGGGTTGAGTGAGGAGGAAATCGTCGAGTTGGAGGAGAAGCAAATTATCAAAAGCGCCGTGGGACCGCGAACAGCGGACAGTGGGCAGTGAACCGTGAGCAGTAGTCGAATCTTCAAGGAGGATACCAATGATTGGGTTTGATCTGACGGAAGAACAACAACGTATGCAAGAGATGGCGCACGAGTTCGCGGAAAAAGAGATGCGCTCGGTGGCAGCCTATTACGACGAGACGGAGGAATTTCCTTGGCCCGTCTTGAAAAAAGCCGCTGATGTGGGCTTGCTAACGTACGCGCTGCCGGAGGAGTACGGCGGGGCGGGAGTTACCAGCCACGTGACGGACTGCATCGTGCAGGAGGAATTGTTCTGGGGCTGCGCGGGGATGGCGACCTCGATGGGCGTGATTATGCTCGGCGCGCTGCCGATCATCATCGCTGGGAACGAGGAGCAGAAGAAAAAGTACTTGACGATGCTGACCGGGACGCGTCCGGATGGCAACCCGCGCCTTGCCGCCTACGCGGCGACGGAACCGGAAGCCGGCAGCGACCTCGCCTCGCTCAAGACGAGCGCGAAGAAGGTGCAGGGCGGTTATGTGCTGAACGGCACCAAGCAGTTCATCACCAACGGTGGCATCGCGGATGTGTACACCGTCTTTGCCACGCACGACCCTAGTCTGGGATCGGATGGCATTGATTGCTTCATCGTCGAAGGGTCGTGGGATGGCGTCAAGCCGGGCAAGAAAGAAAAAAAGATGGGCATCCGCGCTTCGCGCACCGCCGAAGTGCATTTCGACGATGTGTTCGTGCCGGAGGAGAATCGGCTGGGCGCGGAGGGGGAAGGGTTTTACATCGCTATGCAAACGTTCGACCATTCGCGTCCCATCGTCGCTTCGGGCGCCATCGGTGTCGCGCGCGCGGCCTACGAGGCGGCGTTGCAGTACAGTCTCGAGCGCAAGCAGTTCGGACGCGCCATCGCCAAGTTCCAGGCCGTCTCGTTTATGCTCGCGGATATGGCGACGGAGATTCAAGCCGCGCGCCTGTTGTGCTGGCAAGCCGCCTGGCTGCTCGATCAAGGTTTGCCGATTATGAAAGAATCGTCTATGGCGAAGGCGTACGCGGCAGAGGTCGCGATGCGCGTGACCACCGATGCCGTGCAGATTCTCGGCGGCGTCGGCTACACGCGCGACTATCCGGTCGAAAAGTTTATGCGTGATGCCAAGGTTATGCAGATTTACGAGGGCACGACGCAGATTCAAAAATTGGTCATCTCGCGGACATTGATCGGATTTGGATAGACCGTTAGACCCTCCCGCCGGTGGGAGCGCCCGGCGGGAGGGGACATTCGGAAGGAAGGGATTGTGCAGTACGATCTCACGCGCCCGAACACTGGGCGCACGATTGACTATTGGCTCGGCGGCAGCCACAACTTTGAAATTGACCGCCAATTTGCCGATCAGGTGGCAGCGAAATTTCCAGTCGTTGTGGAGACCGTGCGCGTGGCGCGCTCGTTGGTCAAACAAGGCGTCCAGCACATGTACGCGCACGGCATCCGTGCCCTGCTCGATTTTGGCGCGGGGCTGCCGACCTGCGAGAACACGCACGAGATTGCGCGCGCGCTCGACCAGACGATCAAAGTCGTGTACAGTGACATAGACCCCGTCACGACCGCCTACGGGCAGGAACTGTTGCGGGGAGTTCCCAACGTCCTCTACCTTCAATGCGATGCCGCGTCTCCGCAGACTGTTCTGAATGCGCCGCAAGTGCTGGATTTGCTAGGTGATGAACGCCGGGTGGGGATCATCTATCTCGCGCTCGCACACTCGATGCGCGATGAGCAGGTGCGCACCTCATGGCGCGCCCTGTACGATTGGGCGGCCCCGGGCAGCTTGATGTTCGTCAGCAGCGTGAACGAGCGATGGAAGACGGATGCCGACCTCATCCCCATCGCCCAGATGTACGACCGCGCCGATATTCCCGGCAGTTATCGGACCGTAGATGAACTGGTCCAGTTAGCCGCGCCATGGCAGGTGACGCCGGGAGGAATTTCGTATTTTTCGCAACGAAGCATCTTGCCTACGCTCCCGACCTCCGAGCGCGCGATCGGGTATGCGGTAATGTTTTCCAAGTAGCCGTCCCTTCAAGCCTCCGCCATCGCGGAGTTTTTTGGAAGTTCGAACGCGCAACCGTTTTTGACGGCTACGCTTACGATTGTATCGTATGGACCTCTCTTCAGTCGTCCCTGAGCCGAGTAGCCATTCCTTACGCCCGCTAGCCAATCCGAGCGATGTGACCGCTCTTGTGCGACTTATCGCACGCGTCAACCGTTCGCTTGATCTCGACCAAGTGCTCCACTCGGCTCTGGAGGGTATTCTGCAGATCGTCAGCAGCGACTTTGGCTGCTTTTTGCTGGTCCAGCCTGGTGCGCCGTCGCTGTGGATTGCGCAGCCGCGTGGACTCTCCTCTGCTCTCCTCGAACGTTTGCGCCTCGTCACACTTTCGCCGGAAACGCGGGCAGAGGTGATGCAGCAGCACGCCGCCTCCCGCGTCATCTTGGAAATCGGTCAACACGCGCGCGCGGCTCTGCTAGCGGAAGGCGTCCGCCAGTTCGTTCTGATTCCGCTGACCGCGCTGGGTCGCGCGGTCGGCGTACTGGTCGCGGGAATGAATGCGCGCGCTCCTGTTCCACCCACCAGCGTGGATTTGCTGATGACGCTCGGCGAACAAATCGGGATGTCCATCGAGAACGCGCGTTTGCACGCTTCGGTGAAGGAATCGGAAGAGTGGCACCGCGCGTTTATCGAAAATAGTCCGGACGCCTTCATCGAGGGCGATTTCGAGAGTCGGCTTCTGTTTGTCAACGACGCCGCGTGCCGAGTCTTCGAGATGGATCGGGAGACGTTACTACGCTCGCGCTTGGACGAACTGGTCGTTGACCCAGAGGAGTATCGCCGCGCGTCTACCGAGATGCTGCAACGAGACGGCTTGCTCTTGAATCGGCTGGGCCAGGTCCGCACAGGCACGGGGAACATCAAAGCGTTGAGTTACTCGGCGCGTTTGGTACGGAACAGCCGGAACCAAGTCGTCGGCTATCAAGCCATCTTTCGGGATGTGACCCGCGAACATCAAGCCCTCCAAATGCTGCACCGTCGCACAGAAGAACTCACCGCGCTCAATGCCATCGCCAGCATCCTCAACCACCCGCTCGAAATCGAACATCTCCTCAATCAAGTCTGCGAACAAATCACTGCGATTACCGATATGGATACGGCGGCGATTCATTTGTTGGATTCATCCGCACAACACCTCGTCTTGCTGGCGCACAGTGGCGTGAGCGACACTCTGTTGCCGCAGATTCAGCGCACCGGCGTGAACGACCGTTTTGTTCACGCGATTGCCATCGAGGGTCGCGCCCTGGCGTTGAGCGACGTGATGATGCACGACGGCAATGAATTAGCCGGACCGCGTTCAGAGGGCTATCACGCCGGCATCGGTGTACCGATTTTTCGGCGCGGCGTGCCGATTGGCACGATCTTCGTGGGGAGCAAGCGCAAAGCGACGTACGAGCAAAGGGACGTGGAGTTGCTTCAAAACATCGGCAACCAGGTTGGCGTCGCGCTGGACAACGCGGATTTGTACGAAAAGATGCGGCAGCGCATCGGGGAGTTGGATGGCTTGGCGCGGTTGAGCGCGGCATGCACATCGAGTTTGGACCCGTATACGATCAGCACGCTCGCCGTCGAATGGACACAGAAACTGTTGCGCGTGCCGGCGTGCAACGTGCGCCTCATCGAGGATGGACGATTGCGTCTCTACGCGGTGCGCGGCGAACAGCCCGACGCCGAACTGCCGCCGGTCATCGAAATTAGTCCGCTCTCGCGTTCTATCATCGAGCGGCGAATTCCTCATGCCATCGCTGATCTCGCGAGCGACCCCAGTCTATCAGCCTGGGGGCGGCAGGTGGCGCAAGCGCACGGCGTCTGCGCATCCGTTGCCGCGCCGCTGGTGGCGCGCGATCAGGTCATCGGCATCCTGCGCGCGGCGGACCACAAACCGCGCCAGTGGACCGCGAACGAACTCGATCTGTTGCAAACCATTTCTAATCAGGTTGCCAGCGCGCTGGACAACGCGCGCTTGTTCCAGAACGTGTTGAGCGAGCAGCGCAAGACGCAGGCGATTTTCGACAGCAGCATCAGCGGGTTGTTTGTGACCGATGCACAGGGACGCATCGTAATGCTCAACCGCGCCGCGGCGCGGATCACCGGTTGGACGCTGGAGGAGGTGCAGGGAAAACTCTGGACGGAGGTCTTTGGCGAGGCGACGCCTCATGCGCCCCAGCCATTGCTCGACGAGGCGCTAGGGCGTAAACAGCCCGCCTACGTCCCGTCGGGGCGAACGATGCGCACGCGCGATGGGCGCGTGATTCCGATCGCACAAGCCGTTGCGCCTTTGCTCGACGCGAACGAGCAAGTGACCGGCGCGGTGTGCGCGTTCTGGGATCGTTCGCGCGAACAAGCCGCCGAACTTACGCGCGAGTGGTTCTTGACGCTGGTGGCACACGAACTCCGGTCGCCCCTCACCTCGCTCCTCAGCGCGCTGCAACTGTTGGAACGCCGTAGTTTGCCGCGAGAAGAGCGCGCGGAACTCTGGGGAATCATCAAGGGCGAGGGAGAAAGGCTGCGCAAGTTTGCCAATCAATTCCTCGATGCCGAGTCGGCGCGTTCTTTCAACACCGTCGAGTTCGAGCCGCTCCAAGTCAGCACGCTGGCGCGCCGGCTAGTCAAGCGTTTTCGCGCCAACACCACGCGCCATCAATTTCGCGTCCGCGCGCCCTCGCCGGAGCCGATGGCGTACGCCGACCCGGATCGCGTAGAGGTGACTCTGCGTAACCTGCTGGACAACGCCATCCACTACTCCCCAGAGGGACGCATCACAGTCTCCGTCCAGTCGCTCGATGATGGGATGGTGCGCGTGGGGGTGGAAGACCAGGGACCCGGTATCCCGTTCGAGGCAAAGGACAAGATCTTCGACCCGTTCTTCCGCCCCAGTCGAGAACAGGGGTACAGGGTCTACGGGCATGGAGTGGGTCTCTCGATTGCCCGCGCGCTCGTCAAAGATATGGGAGGAACGATTTGGGTCGAAAGTGAACGGGGGCGGGGTACGACTTTCTATTTCACTTTGCGGGGGGCTCGATGAAGGACAAGGAGACGATTCTCGTCACGGATGACGACCTGATGATTCGCCGAGTGCTCACCGTCTTGTTGCGCAATGCCGGGTTCAATGTGATTCAAGCCGGCGACGGCGATGAATGCCTCCGCCTCGCCTACGAACAGCGTCCCTCTCTGATTCTACTCGATATCGGGATGCCTCACAAGGACGGCTGGGAGGTATGCCAGCGGCTCCGCGAATTGTCCGATGTGCCTATCGTGATGCTGACGGTGAGGTCGGATGTGCGGGACAAGGTGGCGGGCTTGAACGGGGGGGCGGACGATTACATCACCAAGCCGTACGATAACGACGAACTGATCGCGCGCATCCGTTCAGTCTTGCGCCGCCCGCGCTGGAATGGGAGAGGCAGCGCGCGCAACTACGACGACGGTTTTTTGCGGGTTGATTGGGAGAGTCACACATGCTCTGTGGGGGGCACGGCGTCCACTCTCTCACCCAAAGAGTGGCGTCTGCTGGAGTATTTTCTCAACAATCCGAATCGTGTCTTGCCTCGCGAGACTTTGCTGCGCTATGGCTGGGGCAATGGCTATGAAAAGGATTACGGCATCCTCAAAGTGGCGATCTATTCTTTGCGGCGCAAGTTGCACGATCCCGCGCGGCGTCCGCGCTACATCCATACCACACGCGAGATGGGTTATCTTTTCGCGACGTACCCTCAAGTTCGCTAGCCACTGGAATCCTTTTCCCCCGGTGGGTATGGGCACAAGACAAGCCTTGGCGAGGTGAATGATGGAATTTCTCAACCGTCTTTTCTATGCGTTGACCGTGACGCATCCATTCCATTCCTTGACTGTGCATTTCCCCATCGCCCTGACCGGCGCGGCGTTGCTCTTCATCCTGCTGGCGCTTGGGCGGCGCAGCGAGTCACTGGAACACGCGGCGTTCTACAACCTCGCTCTGGCATCCGTCAGTACGCTCGTCGCCGGTCTCGCCGGATTGCGCGATAACGCGTTGCGCTACGATGGCGCCGCGCCGAATGTCCACCTCAAGATCGCGCTCGCGAGCGCGCTCTTGATTCTCGCTGCCGTTACGACGGCGGCACGCTGGCGCGCGCGTGATCTCTTGTGGAAGCCGTCTACGCGCGCGCTCTACGCGATGGCTTTCGTTCTTTGTTTCGCTCTCGCCGCCACCCTAGGTTTTTTGGGAGGCGTCATCTTGTACGGCTTTTAGACACCGCGCTATCTCCCGCCGGTTGTCGAAACCTGCGGGTGAATGGAGAAAAGGCAATGTTCAACCGATACTCCCTCACTCTGTTCGCAGCACTCGCCCTTGTGCTCGGCGCGTGCGCCAGCGCCACCGAGCCAAAACCAACGTCTGTGCCGACTGCCGCACCCGCCGCGCCCAGCGCACCCGCCGCGCCGACTGCCGCGCCCAAACCGGCGGCGATCAGTTTCTCTAAAGACGTCCTGCCGATTCTGCAAAGCCGCTGTGTACAATGCCACGGCGGGGCGCGCACATCGGCGGGGATTGATCTGAGGACCTACGCGTCGCTGCAAGCCGCGCAGGTCGTCACGCCGGGCAAGGCGTCCGCCAGCAAACTAGTCGAGGTCGTTGTGAATGGCTTGATGCCCAAGCAGGGACCCAAACTGACGCCCGCCGAAATCAAGACGATTAGCGATTGGGTAGATGCGGGCGCACCGGATAACTAAAACTCATCCTCCCGCAGGGCTAGAACCTGGGGAGGATGCTTGTATGAGGTTGAGGACGGCGCAAGCGGAGGAAACTTGTGAAGCGTGCGTTGGTTCCATCGCTCGCTAGTCCTCTATTCGTACGCGTTGCAGCGACCGTTCGGCTGGCTGGACTCACGCGTCGCTCGACGATTCACGCGGAGGCGGCGGGAGGATTTCCTGCGTCTCGAGTTGCAATTCTTTCGCCCGCGCGATGAGGTCGAGCAGCATCGCGTCCTCTTCCTCGTCCAAGTCTTCGGGGCGCACGTCGTACGCGCTCCACAGCGCATTCATCATATTGTCGGTGTGCTTTTTGAGCATCTTGGCGATGTGCTCGGCGGTGATCTCACGATGCGCCATCTTGACGCGCGGACCGCCGTAGAAACCGAGCGATTCCATTTCCGCGATATGCTCGGCGATTTCTTCTTCCGTCAACTCCTCCAACCCCTTGCGCGGATCTGTCCCTCCCATAAACTCGAAGCGCTCTTCTGCTTCGAGTGCGCGAGTAAACTCGTCGAGCGAGACGCCCGGCGTCTGCGCACAGTACTCGACCCACAGTTTCTTCACCGGCACGAGAATGTCCTCGTGTGTTTCCAGAATCGTCGCTGCCCAGTCAGTTAGCGCGCTCATAGGTCTCCTTTCGTCCTCTCGATTTTTTGCCCTGCCGCTTCGTCTAGCAACCACACCACTTGCCCCGCGCGCGGGCGCACCGCTTGCGCCGGCAAATCGTTGGGACGGCGCGCGCCGCGTAAGACCGCGCGCACAGCCTCTGCCTT
>DYLA01000002.1:36851-49976 GCA_020722265.1 Anaerolinea sp. | reverse complement strand
CCATTCCGGATGCGTGTTCGGTGCTGCTCACCAGTGTCGAGAAGAAGATGGACAATGCTGTATTCGACACGATCAAGGCAGCGAAGGAAGGCAAATTCCAGGGTGGCACCAACTATGTTGGCACGTTGAAGAACAATGGCGTCGGCATCGCACCGTTCAACCAACTGGAGAGCAAGATTCCAGCCGCGCTCAAGACCGAACTCGAGCAGGTCAAAAAGGACTTGATTGACGGCAAGATCAAGACCGGCGTTGCCCCGCTAAAGTAGGGTCAAACGGCGTGACCAACTTTTCGGCGGTGCTGGCAAATCCAGCACCGCCGAATCACAAGAAGGCGGAGAATAGAGGTTTGCGATGCCCCCTATCCTCGAACTCGATGGAATTACCAAACGATTTCCCGGCGTCCTCGCGAACGATCACATCTGCCTAACACTCGAGTCGGGTGAAATCCACGCGCTGCTCGGTGAAAATGGCGCGGGCAAAACGACCTTGATGAACATCCTCTACGGTCTGTACCATCCGGACGGAGGGCGCATCCTCGTGCGCGGCAAAGAGGTCAAGATTGATACGCCCAACGAAGCGATTCGACTCGGTATCGGGATGGTGCATCAGCACTTTATGCTCGTGCCTCCCTTTACTGTTACCGAGAATGTGATGCTCGGCGTGGAGACGATCAAGAACGGCCTCTTTCTCGATCGGGAGAGTGTCGCCGCGCGCATCCGCGAGATTTCCCAGCAGTACGGAATCCAGATCGAGCCGGGAGCCTACGTCAAAGATCTTTCGGTGGGCGCGCAGCAACGCGTCGAAATCGTCAAGATTCTCTATCGGCAGGCGGACATTTTAATTCTGGATGAGCCGACGGCGGTGCTGACGCCGCAAGAGGTCGAAGACCTTTTCCAAGTGATTCGCGAACTGGTCGCGCGCGGCGTTTCGGTGATTTTCATCTCGCACAAACTCAAAGAGGTGATGAGCATCGCTGACCGCATCACGGTTCTGCGCGACGGGCGCGTTGTCGGCACGACGCGTCCGGCGGAGACCAGTCCTGCCGCGCTCGCGCAGATGATGGTCGGGCGCGAGGTGATTCTGACGGTGGATAAAAAGCCCGCCCAGCCGGGGGATGTCGTACTCGACGTGAACGATCTGCAAGTGTTCGACGATCGTCAGCAGGTGAAGGTGGAGGGCGTCTCGCTGCAGGTGCGCGCGGGCGAAATCCTCGGCATCGCCGGTGTGCAGGGCAACGGGCAGACCGAATTCGTCGAAGCGCTCACCGGGTTGCGCGCGGTCGCTGGGGGCACTGTGCGCATCCTAGGACGCGAGACGACGCGCGCCTCCCCGCGCCGAATTTTGGAAACGGGCGTCGCACACGTGCCGGAGGATCGTCAGCGCGATGGACTCGTCCTCACTTATTCGGTGGCGGACAATCTCGCGCTGAACACGTACTATCTGCCCCCCTTTGCGAGTGGAATCCAACTGCACGAACGCGCCATCTTTGCGAGCGCGGGCGAACTCGTCAAGCAATTCGACATTCGCACTCCTAGCATTCAGACCCTCGTGTCCAGTCTTTCGGGAGGTAATCAGCAAAAAGTCATCGTCGCGCGCGAGTTCGCGCGTCCGATCAAACTGCTCATCGCCTCGCAGCCCACGCGCGGGCTCGATGTCGGCTCGATCGAGTACATCCACCAGCGGCTGGTCGAAAAGCGTGACCAAGGGTGCGCGATCCTGCTTGTCTCGCCGGAACTCGACGAGATCATGTCTCTCTCCGATCGAATCGCGGTGATGTATCGCGGCAAGATTATGGACACGCTGCCGGCAGAGCAAGCCACGCTCGAAAAACTGGGGTTGTTGATGGCGGGGGTGCAGCCGGAAGGATGAGGCAAACGGATGAAAATGGAAGAGCAACCTCAAACCCGATCTATGCCCGGCTGGCAGCGCGCCCTGAACGCGCTCGCCCTGCCGGTGTTAGCCCTGTTCAGTGCGCTGCTCCTCAGCGCGATCTTCATCCTCGGTTCTGACCCGGTCGTACTGACGGCGTATGCCAAGTTCCTAAGCGATCCCGGCGCCGCGCTCGGCATCTCCTGGAAGACGATTGTCGACGCGTATCACGCCTTGTTCATCGGCGCGCTGGGCGACCCCGCCGTCGTCTCGAAAGAGTTGAGCGAGTATTTCGCGACCGGCGACACCAAGGACCTGACGCTCGCCTTTTATCCGATTACCGAAAGTCTGGTCACAGCGACGCCGTACATTTTCGCGGGCTTGGCGGTCGCGCTGGGTTTCAAGTGTGGCTTGTTCAACATCGGCGCGGAGGGACAGATTTACGTCGGCGCGGCGACGGCGGCTTTTGTGGGATACAGTGTCGAGGGCTTGCCTTGGGTGATTCATATGCCGCTGACTTTTCTCGCCGGTACGTTGGCGGGCGCGGTGTGGGCAGGCTTGGCCGGTTTCTTGAAAGCCGTGCGCGGCGCGCACGAGGTCATCAACACGATGATGTTGAACTATGTCGCGTTCAATCTCGTCCACTTTTTGTTGAACGGACCGATGAAGCGCGGCGGCGCGACGGGACACATTCCGATTTCACGCAACATCCTGGAGAGCGCGTACTTTCCAGCCGTCTTTCCTGAACCACTGCGCTTCCATTTTGGCTTTTTCGTCGCGCTCCTGGTCGCAGTAGGGGTGTGGTGGTTTCTCTGGAAGACGACGCTCGGATTTGAGATTCGCACTGTCGGTGCGAACCCGCGCGCGGGGCGGTACGCTGGAATCAACATCTCGCGCAATTTCATTCTCGCGATGGCGCTCTCGGGTGCGCTCGCCGCGATGGCGGGCGCGGGCGAAGTGATGGGCTTGAATCACAACCTGGCCGAGGGGTTTTCGCCCGGCTATGGCTTTGATTCGATTGCGCTGGCGATGCTGGGGGGCGGGCATCCGCTCGGCGTTGTGCTGGCGGCGCTGCTCTTTGGAACGCTGCGCGCCGGCGCGACCAAGATGCAATCGCTCGCCGGTATCCCGATTGACATCATTTCGATTGTGCAGGCGTTCGTCATTATGTTCGTCGCCGCGCCCAAGATCATTCGCTGGGTGTATCGCTTGAAGGGGGAAGGCGGCTTTGAAACAGTGCTGATGCGCGGATGGGGAGGTTAGGATGGCAGCCATCACGCAAACACTGGGTGCAGGTGTGGGCGCGCTGGCGCAACGGCGGCGCGGTATCTTGTATGCTCTCGCCGGCATCGCGATCATCGTGTTCTTTTCGCGCGATGTGACGCCGGAGCAATTGGCGACACTCGGCTTGAATACGACGCGCTCGGTGCAGTTGCTCAAACTCCCGGACATTGTCGTGCCGGTTTTGCCGGTGGTGTGGCTGTTCGGCGCGCTCGTATTCGGGATGGGGCTCTGGGAACTCGCGCGCGGCTTTCGCCGCCCCGCCTGGTTGCTCGGCGTGACGAGTTTTGCATTCCTCGCCACGTTTCTGGTGTGGGCGGCGCGCGGCACCTCGTTCAGTCTCATTGGTATCCTCTCGGCGTCGCTGCAACTCGCCACGCCGATTTTGCTCGGCGCGTTGAGCGGCGTCCTGTGCGAACGCTCGGCGGTGATCAACATCGCCATCGAAGGGATGATGCTGGGGGCGGCGTTCACCTCAGTCTTTGTCGCGAACGTGACCGGCAGCGTGATGCTCGGCTTGGTTGCCGCGCTGCTGACCGGCGCGCTCCTCGCGGCGTGGCACGCCGTGATGTCCATCGAGTTCAAGATGAACCAGATCATCAGCGGAACGGTCATCAACATCTTTGCCACCGGCTTGACCAACTTTCTGAACCAGCGGATTATGCAAGAGTACACCCAGTTCAACAACGAGATGACTTTTCCGTTCATCAGCCAGATGTTCCCGGAATTGGGCCGGCTGCCGATTCTCGGCGCGCTCTTGTTCGACCAGAGTCCGATTGTGTGGCTCGCGCTCATTCTGCTCGTCGTGGTGCAGGTCGCGCTCTTTCACACGCGTTGGGGCTTGCGGACGCGCGCGGTGGGCGAACATCCCCGAGCGGCAGACACGCTCGGCATCAACGTCTTTCGCGTGCGCTACGTCAACGTGATTCTCGGCGGGATGCTGGCGGGGTTGGCGGGCGCGTACTTTACCCTTGGCTCGGTCGGGCGGTTCGACAAGTTGATGACGAGCGGGCGTGGCTTTATCGCGCTCGCGGCGATGATCTTTGGCAACTGGACGCCGATTGGCGCGTTCGCGTCGAGTCTCATCTTCGGGTTCGCCGACGCACTGCAAGTGAAATTGCAAATCCTCATCGGGCAGGTGAACATTCCGTCCGAGTTCCTGGTGATGCTGCCGTACATCGTGACGATGATCGCGCTCGCCGGCATGGTGGGACGCGTGAATATGCCAGCGGCGGATGGGGAGCCGTACGAAAAGCAATAACTTGACATTTTCCCCCAGAGGTGTCACAATGGTTCTGGAAAGGGTGAAGGAAATGCCACACCTAAGCGATGATGAATTGATTGAATTGTTGGGTCAGCAATTGCCGGCGCTGTTGGAACGGCGCCCCGACCTAGAGCCTATGGCCTATACGGCGTTCCTCAAGATGTTTGCGCGCAAGGAAGAAGTTGCAGCAGTTCTGGCGGAACTCCGGGAATTTCGGGTTGAAACACGGGTGCGCTTCGAACAGGTGGACCAACGCTTCGAGCAAGTGGACCGACGCTTCGAACAAGTGGACCGACGCTTCGAACAAGTGGACCGACGCTTTGAACAAGTGGACCGACGCTTCGAACAAGTGGACCAACGCTTTGAACAAGTGGACCAACGCTTTGCCGAACTTGAGGCGCGGATGCAAGCCGGCTTTCAGGAGCTGCATCGCGCCATTGACCGATTGGGCGCGCGTTGGGGCATTCGCAACGAAAGTCTCTTTCGCCAGACGATTGCCGCCATACTCGAACAGTCTTTTGGTGTCAAGGTGGAACAGCGCAGCATCGCGGGCGAACAGTTCGATGTCCTGATCTTCGATGGCCAGCACATCCTGGTTGAAATTGCCGCCAGCGTAGGACCCAAGATTCAAGAACGGCTGGAACGCAAGCGGCAGTTGTACGCCGAAGCGACCGGTATCGTGCCGGCACGCGTCATTCTCGCCACTGCCTCGATCCATAGCCAGCGCGCCCAAGCCCTCCGCGGAATGGGCATCGAGGTCATTGAACCGGAAGAAACCGCGCTGGAAGAATAACCATCGTTGACGCCGCATTGAACAACCCTGACAGACGCGCTCGCTGTCAGGGTTGTTTGCGCAAGGAAGGTCAAGTGACCGATTTTGTGTCCGCGACGAGTTTCCACTATTTGCTGCACCCGCACACCACCCTGCTGGTTACCTGCTGTGACGACGCGGGACGCGCCAACATCATCGCGATCGCGTGGCTGACGCCGGTGAGTATCAACCCGCCGCTGCTCGCCCTGATGATTCGTCCTGACCGATACTCGTATCCCCTCATCCGCGCGACGCGCGAGTTCGTCGTCAACGTCGCGTCGCGCGAGATCGCGGCGCAGACGCTCTTTTGCGGTCGCCGCTCTGGACGCGACGTGGACAAGTTCGCCGCGACCGGCTTGACCGCGCAACCGGCGCGCCTCGTCCGTCCGCCGATCATCGCTGAGTGTCTCGCGCACCTCGAATGTCGCGTCGCGCAGGACATCGAAGCGGGCGATCATCACATCGTCATCGGCGCGGTGGTCGCCGCGTACGCGCGCGCTGGCGTCCTCGATGCGGAGGGGCTGTACGACCCCCGTCGCGCGCAGCCGCTGCTGCATCTGGGGCGCAATCGGTTCACGACGACGCGCGCGGATTCCATTGAGCCCGCGCTGCCACGTGGATAAGAACAACCTCCCGCAGGTTGGCAGCCTGCGGGAGGTTCGTTTTCAGCCGCGCTGGGTCAGTTTCTTCAACACATCGAACCAGAAGGGCGCACCTTGCGCTCCCGCCAAACCGGTGACCAGCCAGCCAATCGCCTTGAACAAATAGTTCGCGTTCTCCGGCGATTGCGCCCAATCGTTGGGGACGATGGACCAGCCCAAGCCGGTGTTCGCGGGTGCGACGGCCCAGCCAATCGGCAATTTCAGTTTTTCCAATTCCGCGGCGGCTTGCGCGCTCTCGCCGGGAGTCTGCGCGTACTGCGTCGCCGTAGCGACGACGGTGGAGCGCAGCGCGGAATCGCGCCAAAGTCCCGTTGCCACCGCGACCGTATCCACGTTGAGAAGAACACTGACGGTGATACCGACGATGACTGCCAGCCGCCACATATTGCGCGCGTAGATCGCGGTCACCTGTGCCATCGCCGCGTCGAACCATGTCTCGATGTTGTGGCGCGCCGCATCGATCTTTTCGTCTCCGGACGTAACGAGCGCGAGGAGTGGCGTCTTGAGAGGGAATGTATCCGGCAGCCCGCCGATTGCCGCGCGCAGGTCGTCCACTTTGGTTGCGCCATTCGCGCCCGGCACGAAGGTATCGAAGAGGGCGAGCACGAATGTCCGCGAAGGGATCCAGGGGGGGTGCTCGCCCGGATGGACCCAATCCTTCACCACTGGCACGCGTCGGGCGAGACGTGTGGCGAACGCGTCCTTGGGGGCGAGCGTTTGGATGAGCGGATGGTTGTACAACTTGGTCGTCAGGGCTTGATCGCCGTTGAGAATGAAATTGCGAATGCCATCCTCCAGTTCCTTCGAGCGCCAACGGAGGATCCCCGAAATCACATTGCCAATTTGCGAGCAGATGAGACTAACCAGCAAGAACACAAAGACGATGCCGATGGCGACTTCGAGCACAGGGGACCAGGACATTGGTTTCCTCCTTGCGCGCAGTGCGCGCGCGGGATGAGTTGGGGTGATTTATCCTTTCAAAAAGTAAGTTTGACAGGCAAGGTCTACCAGTTCTTTCGAGAGGGTGGGGGGAATGCCGCGAAAGCGCGCAATATCCACAAGTTCGTCGAGGATGTCGCGCGGGTGTACCGAGCGCGGCTTGCGCTTGGGTTTGATATAGTACTCCATCACAATGTAACGCAAACTCTCTTCCACGTACGGCACGCCGGCTTTTGCCGCCGCGCGAATGAAAATCTCGCGATACTCTTCCCACGTCGGGTCGGGGATGTGAATCTTGTAACGGATGCGCCGCAGGAACGCTTCGTCCACCAATTCCGCCGGGTCGAGGTTGGTGGAAAAGAGGATGAGCGAATCGAAAGGCACATCCACCTTGCGCCCGGTGGCGAGCGTCAGGTAATCCACGCGTTTTTCCAGCGGCACGATCCAGCGATTGAGCAGGTCGCGTGGGCGCACCTGCTGGCGTCCAAAGTCGTCAATCAGAAACACGCCGCCATTCGCCTTCATCTGGTACGGCGCCTCATAGTACTTCATCGTCGGATCGAAAACGAGGTCGAGATTCTCCAGCAGCAACTCCCCGCCGACAGCGATCAGCGGGCGGCGGATGAGCACCCAGCGCCGATCGTAGCGTTCGCCCTTGCGGATGCCCAGGGAATTTTCATCGCCATCGGCGCGCTCCGGGATGGCTTGATGGTGCAGCGCGTCGAACACCTTGATCACGTGCCCATCAATGTTGATGGCATAGGGGATGAGAATCGCGCCGGGCATCAACGTCCCGATCGCTTCAGCGATCGCCGTCTTGCCGTTGCCGGCGTTGCCAAAGAGAAAGACCGATTTGCCGGAGTTGATGGCGGGACCCAACTGATCGAGGACGGTGGGACTGAGGACCAGATGCGAGAGGGCGCCCTTGAGCGCGTCCTGCGTCACGGTCAAGCCGGCAACCGATTGCAACGTGGTCATGCGCGTGTACGCTTCCAGACGCACCGGCGCCGCGCCCACGTACTGACTTTGGTCCATCAACTCGCGGGCGCGGGCGCGCCCCTCATCCGAAATCATATATTGATACGACGATTCGCCAAAACCACTCGACCCTTTCACCTCACTCAAGTGCTCGCGCCGCAAATAGTCCAGCACGCGATCCACGACGTTCGCAAAGGGAAGTTTCATCGAATCGGCGATTTCGTGTCCCATTAGAAAACCGCGCGTGTACATCGTCTTGAGCGCGAGGTCGGCGAGGAACGCAAGCGACATCCCTGTCTCTTCGACCGAGCGCGGTTCGGCGGGAAGATGGTGTACCGATGACGAGTCCATAGACGCTCCCTCATCCACTCGTTTGGCTAAGCGGTCTTTTGCACTTCTTGCCATTCCAGTGGATGCTCCAGATGGGTCAACAACAGTGGTTTGGTCTTGCGACGAATGGTTTCAGCGCTGATGACGCATTTGCGTACATCCCGCCGCGAAGGGATTTCGTACATCACGTCCAACAGAATCTCTTCGATGATCGTTCGCAGTCCGCGCGCGCCGGTCTTGTAGCGCAGCGCTTCGGCAGCAGCGGCTTGCAACGCGTCGTCGGTGAACACCAACTCCACGTTGTCGAGCGCGAAGAGTCGCTGGTACTGCTTGACGATCGAATTCTTGGGCTCGGTCAGAATCTGCACGAGCATCTGCTGGTCGAGCGGATCCACGCTGACGATGACCGGGACTCGCCCGACGAATTCCGGAATCAACCCGAATTGCAGCAGATCGTCGGCGGTGGTGAGGCGCAACAGTTCGACCGGGGTGAGGTCCTGCAGCGCGCGTTCCTTCTCTCCCTTGAAGCCAACCGCGCGTCGCTCGGAGACGCGACGCAAAATGATCTTGTCCAGTCCCTCGAACGCCCCGCCACAGATGAACAAGATATTCGCCGTGTTCAGTTGCACGTATTCCTGCTGGGGATGTTTGCGCCCCCCTTGCGGGGGCACGTTGGCTATTGTCCCTTCGAGGATTTTCAACAAGGCTTGTTGCACCCCTTCGCCGGACACGTCGCGCGTGATCGAAGGGCTATCGCCGCTTTTGCGCGCGATCTTGTCAATCTCGTCAATGTAGATGATGCCTCGCTGGGCGCGCGCCACGTCGAACTCGGCGTTCTGCAAGAGCGCGAGCAAAATATTTTCGACATCCTCGCCCACGTACCCGGCTTCGGTGAGCGAGGTGGCATCAGCAATCGCAAACGGTACGTCGAGGATTTTCGCGAGGGTCTGCGCAAGGAGCGTCTTGCCGCAGCCGGTCGGTCCGATCAGCAGGATGTTCGCCTTGCCCAGTTCGACGTCGTTGGGCGCGCCGCCGCTCTGCACGCGCTTGTAGTGATTGTACACCGCGACGGAGAGTACCTTTTTCGCGCGGTCCTGTCCGACGACGTACTGGTTCAGCCGCTTGTAGATTTCTTTGGGCGGCAGACTGCGAATCGAAAGAGGATCGCCTTTCGGCGTCGCCATCTCGGCGGCAAGAATTTCGCGGCAGAGTTCCACGCACTCGTCGCAGATGAACACCGATTCGGGTCCCGCAATCAGACGATTGACTTGGTCCGAACTGCGTTGGCAGAAGGAGCAAAATTCTTCGCTCCGCCTGAGGAGGTTGGGCATCCGTCCCTCCGAATTTCTCCGCGCGCCTGTGCCGATCGGAGAGGCGCGGAGAAACGCTGGGCTACTTGGGTTCTTTGGCTTCGGTCTTGGCGCTGGTAAGCACCTCGTCAATCAAACCGTACTTGACCGCTTCGGGCGCGTCCATATAGTAGTTGCGGTCGGTGTCGTGGATGATGCGCTCGATCGTCTGACCGGTGTGCTTGGCGAGTAACTGGTTGAGGCGCTCGCGCTCGCGCATAATGCGCCGCGCTTCGATTTCAATGTCCACAGCCTGTCCCTGTGCGCCGCCCCAGGGCTGGTGGATGTGAATCGTCGAATTGGGAAGCGCATAGCGTTTGCCCGGTGTGCCAGCGGAGAGGAGGACGGTACCCATACTCGCCGCCAAGCCGACACAGGTCGTCGAGACCGGTGCGCTCACCATTTGCATTGTATCGTAGATTGCCAAGCCGGCGGTGATCGAACCGCCGGGGCAATTGATAAAAAGCCGAATCGTTTTTTCCGAGTCCTCGCGGTCGAGAAAGAGCATCTGCGCGACGACGAGATTGGCAACATGGTCGTCAATCGGCGTGCCAAGAAAGATGATGCGCTCTTTCAAGAGAAGCGAGTAGATATCGTAAACGCGTTCGCCGCGCCCGGTACTCTCCACGACCATCGGGATAACATCCTGCGGCGGGATGACGATGTGATTCATTCTGTAATCTCCTCTGTTGTTTCAGTTGACAGTCAATCCTCGCATCACTGACTACTACCCACTGATCACTGTTCACTGCTTCGCCCCGGCACCACCGGCCGTTCCAGTCCTCGCGGCCAATCCTCCGGGCGTATCTGGGAAGGATCGGTAATCAGTCCGCCGGGCGTTGGAGCAGGCTGGCTTTGCTCGGCGAGGGCGCGCTGGCGACGTTCTTCCAGTACCATAGCGGGGGTAACGATCTTGCCGCTGGTTGGCTCTCCCTTGGCAGAGGCAACTAGAAATGCCACTGCTTTTTGGAGGCGCAGATTGAACTGAATAGTCTTGCGTGAATCCGGCGTCGAGAGGGCGCGCCGCTTTTGGTCCGCACGTTCGCCGCTGCGCGCGGCGGCTTGCGCCTGCCAATCAATTTCGACATCTACTTCCTTTTCGGTCACTTGGATCTTTTCTTCTTCCGCCACCTGCAACAGCGCCAGCAGTTGCTTGACGCGTGCCTCAGCGCGCGGTCGCGCCTCTTCGCGATAGGCGCGTTCGTCCTTGCCTACGAGTCGAAGGTACTTTTCCCATGTGAATCCCCGCCGCAACGCCATCTCTTTCGCGCGTTCGAGTTCGAGGTCGAGTTGGTCGTCCAACATCGAATCTGGGAAGGCGATCTGCGCTTGCGCGACGACGGCTTCGATCACCTGTTCCTCGAAACGCGCTTGTTCCTCTTGTTCTTTGCTGGCGTACAGTTCGTTCCGAATCTGCTTTTTGAACTGGTCGAGCGTTTCGGAAGAACTGACCGCGCGGGCAAATTCGTCGTCGAGCGCGGGCAAACGCTTTTCCTTAATCTCGGTGATGATCACGTCGTACGTTGCGGTCTTGCCGGCGACTCCTTCGGGCGCGTCGGGAGGATAGGTGAACGTGATGGTACGCGGCTCATTGGGAAGCATGCCGACAAGTTGATCGAGCCACGGGAAAAGAGGTTTTTCTTTCGTGAGATGCACTTGCAAGCCCTCGCGGTCCAGGTGCAACTGGTCGGGGATGCCCCCCTTGACGTTGAACGCCACCAGGTCGTCGAATTGCGCGGGGCGCGTGACCGGCACGAATTCCGCATACTCGTTCCGCTTACGTTCAAGAACCTCGTCCACCTCCGCGTCGGTCACCTGAACGGCTTGGGGTTGCAGGTGGATCGAACGATAATCGCCTAGCGTGACGACCGGCCGCATCGGAATCGTGAATTGCAGCGTGACCGGGTTTTCGCGCCGCACGATGTCCAGTTTGCCTTGGTCGTAAGGCTCGATCTTTTCGTCCTGGAGGATTTGTTTGTAGAGCGATTGCCCCAGCGCTTCGATGGCTTGGTCGAAGAGAATCTCTTTGCCAACCATGCGCTCGACGCGTGCGTACGGCGCTTTGCCGGGACGAAAGCCGGGGATAGGGCGAATACGCGAGATCGTCTGGGCGGCGTCTTGCAGCGCGCGGTTCACCTGCGCCTCGTCCAGTTCGACGGTGACGATGGCTTGGCAATTGGGGGTGTGTTCGGTGGAAATTTTCACGCTGTGTCCTTTTCGTTCTGATGTTGAAATGGGGATGGAGGGACTCGAACCCTCACGGGGGCTAGCCCACATGGTCCTAAGCCATGCTCGTCTGCCAGTTCCGACACATCCCCTGACCGACAGGGTAATTTTACCAGAATTGTACACTTTTGGCAAAGCGGACGTAGCGCCGCGTTTGCGCGTCATGCCGCTTTGCGTTATACTAAGCCTAGATTTCGCACCTGCGCGCTTGATAAGCCAGATGGCGTAGCCAAACTGCCAATACCGCCTGACTCCCTATCGCTTGGGCTAGGGTGCGAAAGCGAGGCTAAAAGCGATGCAAAAGATCGCGCTGGTTGCCAGTTGGCTCAACCAGTACGGCGGCGCCGAACGCGTGCTCGAAGTCGCGCACGCCTTGTTCCCAGATGCACCCATCTTTACTTCGACCTATCAGCCCGAGGTGATGCCCGCCGCGTACCGAACTTGGGACATTCGCGCCTCGTTTCTAGACCGACTCCCGCCGCGCGACAAGCGCGCTCTGCTGCCGCTCTTTCCTGCCGCATTCGAATCGTTCGACTTGAGCGGCTACACGACGATTCTCAGTATCACGAGCGCGTTCGCGCACGGGGTCCGCACGCCGCCAGGCGCGCGGCACATCTGCTACTGCCTGACGCCGGCGCGTTTTCTCTGGAACTATGCTGATTACGTCGAACGCGAGCGTATCGGACGTTTGCCGCGCGCGCTTCTGTCGCCGTTCATTCGCGCACTGCGCGACTGGGATCGCCGCGCCGCCGCGCGCGTCACCCAGTTCGTCGCCATCTCCCAGACGGTGCGCGGACGCATCGCCCAACACTATCAGCGCGACGCGATCATCATCCACCCGCCGGTGGCGGTGGAGCGGTTCGCCGTTTCCCACACGCGCGAGGATTTCTTTCTGGTCCTCTCGCGCCTCGTGCCGTACAAGCGCATTGACTTGGTGGTGCAAGCGTTCAATGAACTGGGGCTGCCACTCGTCATCGCTGGCGATGGACGCGACCGGGCGCGCTTGCAAGCGCTGGCGCAACCGAACGTGCGCTTTCTTGGTCGCGTCTCGGACGAGGAGGCGGGCGATAGATTGAGACGTTGTCGCGCCTTGGTCTTTCCCGGCGAAGAGGACTTTGGTCTTACGCCGCTGGAGGCGAACGCGTGCGGCAAGCCGGTGATCGCGTTCGCCGGGGGCGGCGCGCTCGAAACGATCATCGCCGGCGTGACCGGCGAGTTCTTCCGCGTGCCCACCGCGCAGTCGCTCGCGGACGCGGTGCGCGCCTTCGACGACCGCAAGTTCGATCCGTCGAGGTTGCGCCAGCACGCGGAAAAGTTCGGAACGGATGTATTCAAGCGAAAACTGTACGAGGTTGTTTCGAGTTCCGTAACCAGTTGACCCCTCCCTGGGTTTCCTTCCGGGCGAGGAATCCCGCA
>DYLA01000002.1:30842-36751 GCA_020722265.1 Anaerolinea sp. | reverse complement strand
ATGGAACTACGTGACTATGTTCGTGTTATCTGGCGTTACCTTGGGCTCATCCTTCTGCTGGTCGCGGCTGTGGGCGTGGGGAGTTGGATTTTGCGCGCGCAACCCGCGCCGGTCTACGCGGCGACTGTACGCTTTACCATCGGCGTCAACGCGCCGCCCGCAGAAAAGGTATCCGGCTACGATCCGATTCTCACATCGTATCAGGCGTCGGAGTACATCCGCGATGATTTCGTCGAGATCATCCAGAGCGACGCCTTTGCCGACGACGTGAACGCGGTGCTGGCGCGGCTGGGTGTCACGGGGGTGACCGTGCGGCGCGGCAACATCGGCGCGGCGGTGGAGAAACAGCGGCGCTTGATGTCTATGACGGTGACGTGGCACGACGCGGCGCAGGCACAGCAGATCGCCGAAGCGGCAGTCAAGAACTTGAGCGAGAACAACGCAAAATATTTCGCGCAACTTGGCGCGACCGGCGCGACGGTGGCGGTGATTGACAAACCAGTGGCGCAGCGCGTCGGTGCATCCCTGCGCGAACAAATGGACCTTCCCATTCGCCTCGCGCTCGCGCTCCTCGCCGGGATCGCACTCGCGTTCATTCTCGATTATCTCGATACGACCGTGCGCGATGCGCGCGACGTGGAAGCGTTGGGCCTGCGGGTGATCGGAGAGATTCCCAAAAAGTGACGCGGGCCAAGGAACACATGACCAGGGAAGGGCATCGGACCCATTTTACTTTCCCTGTCGCTGGACGCTCGGCGCACGTCACTTTTCCCGAATTTCCGTATGTGTGTTACAATGTTTGGTGGAGCCTAACCCTTTGGAGAGTCAGATGCAACTGCAAGATTACGCGCGCGTCCTCTTGAAACGCGGCTGGATCATCATCGTCTTGGCGCTAGTCGCGGCGGGGAGCGCGTACGTGTTCAGCAAAACGCAAACGCCAATCTACCGTTCGACAGTGATGCTCAGCGCAGTCCCCACGCGTCCCTCCGATTACGGGCAGACGCTGGCGATCAAGAATCTGCTCCGCCTCTACGTCCAACAACTGCAATCACCGGCGATCACGCAGCAGGTCATTGACAAACTGCAACTCGATGTGACGCCGGGCAAATTTGTCAGTATGCTCAACCTGAGCGCGAACGAAGCCGACTTGACGATGGGCATCGAAGCGCGACACCCCATACCAGCGGTGGCGGCCAAGATGGCGCAAACGCTCGCCGAGGTCTTTGTCTCCTTCCACAATCAAGAGAATTTGCAGATTGACCAACGCGACCGCGTCCTCGTCAACATCCTCTCCAACGCGACCTCGCCCGACATCTTTTCGCCCAAGACGATGATCAACACCCTTGCTGGCGCGGTGCTCGGCGCGCTCGTGGGCATCCTTGCCATCTTCGCGCTGGAATGGCTCGAATCCGATATTGTCCGCACGGCTGAAGACATCGAACGCTTCATCGGCTTGACCGTACTTGGTGCGATTCCAACAATGACGCCAAGACAAGAGACGGCGTCGGCGCGCCCCAAGACCCCGCGCGGCGACCGAGTGTGCCCGCATTGCGGCAACCCCATCTAGCGTATCTCCGCTGCCTATGGCTTACCGGAGTTTGAAATGCCTAACGAACACTCCTCGACCCTGATTACACTTTCCAATCCGCGCTCGCCCATCAGCGAAGCGTATCGCACCTTGCGGACCAACCTCGACTTTTCATCGCTCGACAAACCGATTCGCGCGATGGTGGTCACTTCGGCGGCACCGGAAGAGGGCAAGTCCACGACGCTCGCGAATCTTGCGATTACGATCGCGCAAGCCGGCAAGCGCGTGATTCTGGTAGACTGCGATTTGCGGCGACCGTCGTTGCACCAGATTTTTGACGCGCGCAGCACCCCCGGCTTTACCGATATGATGCGCGACGATGCGCTGATGAGCATGCCGCCGCTGCAAGAGACGCCCGAAGCGGGGCTCCGCTTGCTCGCCAGCGGCACACTTCCGCCGAATCCTTCCGAACTACTTGCCTCGCGGCGGATGAGCGACGTGATCGCCGCGTTGCAGCAGCACGCCGATATCGTCCTGTTTGACGCGCCGCCGGTGATCGCCGTGACGGACGCGGCGGTGCTGGCGGCGAAGGTAGACGCGGTGCTCCTCGTCGTGAGCGCGGGCAAGACCAGGCGTGAGCACGCGCGGAAAGCGAAAGCGTTGTTGGAAAAAGTGAACGCGCGGCTCATCGGCGCGGTGTTGAACAACGTCAAGGGCGAGGTGAGTTTGTATCAGTATTACGCGAGCGAGGGAAAACCCGCGCCGGGAGGATGAGAGGGCTACAGCCGTTGCCCCAATGGTTGGAGATGAATAGCGTGAACTCACCGAAGAATCCGTCGAGCGCAAATTGTTAGAATCAAGGGATGACCGATGCGCCAATTTCAAGAAAGGAGTGGGGCGATCGAATGAAAGGTCTGATTCTCTCCGGTGGCAAGGGCACGCGCTTGCGCCCCTTTACCTACACCGGTGCAAAGCAACTCGTGCCGGTCGCGAACAAACCGGTGCTCTTTTACGCCATCGAAGATTTGGTGGAAGCCGACATTCGCGACATTGCCATCGTCATCAGCCCCGAGACTGGCGAGCAGGTCAAGCAGGCGGTGGGCGATGGGGCGCGCTTTGGCGCGCGCGTCGAGTACATCGTGCAGGATGCGCCGCGCGGGATCGCGCACGGCATCAAGATCGCCCAGCCCTTCATCGGTGCAGACAAGTTCGTGCTCTTTCTCGGCGATAATTTCATCCGCGATGGCATCGTCCCGCAGGTAGAC
Organism: Anaerolinea sp.; assembly: GCA_020722265.1. GTDB lineage: Bacteria > Chloroflexota > Anaerolineae > UBA4142 > UBA4142 > DYLA01. The sequence goes on along the minus strand of DYLA01000002.1, from coordinate 33,958 downwards.
GCGTTTCGCAACGGTACGATGAACGCGCAGATTATCCTATACAAACTCGATGACCCCAGTTCGATGGGAGTCGCCGTGCTGGACGGCGATGGCCGCGTGACGCGCTTGGTGGAAAAGCCCCAGCAATTCATTTCGCCGTACGCCGTCATCGGCATCTATATGTTCGACGCGCATGTCTTTGAAGCGGTGAACGCCATCAAGCCCTCGGCGCGCGGCGAACTCGAAATCACAGACACGATTCAGTACTTGATTGACCGCGACTTGAACGTCCGCGCCCACTTGCTCAGCGGTTGGTGGATTGACACCGGCAAAATGTCCGATATTCTAGAGGCGAACCGTCTCGTGCTGGACATCCTGCAACCGCGCATCGAAGGGCAAGTGGACACGGCCTCGCGTATCGAAGGGCGCGTCGTCATCGAAAAAGAGGCGCACATCGTCAACAGCACGATTCGCGGTCCCGCCATCATCGGCGAACGGACGCGCGTCGAAAACGCGTTCGTCGGACCCTACACTTCGATCTATCACGATTGTCTCATTCGCCAGTGCGAGATCGAACACAGCGTCGTGCTAGAACACAGCCACATCGAAAATCTTTCTCGACGACTGGCGGACAGTTTGGTGGGACGCCACGCGGACATCGCGCGCGCCGGCGGACATACCCAGACCCTCAAGATGATGATCGGCGATTACAGCCAAGTGGGAATCTGAACAAGGAGGCGCACCTATGAGCCGTGTGGGCAAATTGCGAATTGATTATCCCAAGACCTTTGCCGCCCTCGGACGTTTTATTGTCAAAAAAGACCTGAACGATGTGTGTGTGATGGAATTCGAGAACGGCATCATCGTCACCGGCGCGACGTTGTACGAAACCGGCGAATTCCTCAAGCGGAGAACGCAGACGTTCGTTTTCTCCGTGGAAGATTTGCAACGATTGGCGAAGGAGGGGTGAAATGCAGCGACCGAAACGAGGGGACCGGTATCTCCCCTACTCCGAAATCCTCCGGCTCGCGGGCGCGTACGCCGATCGCGCGAATTTGAGCGAAGTGCGCCTTTTGGAAACGGAAGAGGGCTTGATCTTGCAGGGCTTGGTGACGCAGGGCGAACGCACCGGTGAACGGGATACGTATCAGTTGACGACCGACGACATCAACGCGCTGCTCACCGACGCGTACGCACAGCGCGGCAAGAAGATTTGAGGAAGACCGGATGCGTAACATCCTCATTCCCGGCGGCGCGGGATTCATCGGCTCGAATTTCGTTCGCTATTTGCTGGCGCGCTATCCTGACTATCGCGTCGTTGTCTTCGACAAGTTGACCTACGCCGGCAATCTCGACAATCTGCGCGACATCGAAACGAACCCGCGCTATGCGTTCATTCGCGGCGATATCTGCGACGCGCCGGCGGTCGAGCGCGCGGTGCGCGCCCACGCGATTGATACGGTCGTCAACTTTGCTGCCGAAACCCATGTGGACCGTTCGATTATGGACGCGGACGCGTTCATCCGAACCGATGTCTACGGCACCTATGTCCTGCTCGAAGCGGCGAAGAAATTCGGACTGCGCTACCACCACGTCGGCACGGACGAAGTGTACGGCTGGGTCGCCGAGGGGTCGTCGCGCGAGACCGATCGCTTGCTCCCGCGTTCGCCCTACGCCGCCTCGAAAGCCGGCGCGGACTTGCTGATTCACGCGTACGTCGTCACCCACAAGGTCGCGGCGACGATCACGCGCGGCGCGAACAATATCGGTCCATATCAGTACCCCGAAAAAGTAGTGCCGCTCTTTATCACGAACGCGCTCGACAATCTACCTCTGCCGCTCTACGGCGATGGGCGTCAGCAACGCGACTATCAGTTCGTCCTCGACCACTGCGAGGCGATTGACCTCGTGTTGCATCGCGGCAGCATCGGCCAAGTGTACAACGTCGGCACCGGACAGGAGACTTGCAATATTGATATGGCGCGCGCGATCCTGCGCTTGCTCGGCAAGCCAGAGTCGCTGATCCAGTATGTCCCCGACCGACCCGGGCATGACCGTCGCTATTCGCTCGACGTGACGAAATTGCGCGGACTCGGGTGGGAGCCGGAACATACCTTCGCAGAGGCGTTGGAGAAAACGGTGCGGTGGTACGTGGAGAACGAATGGTGGTGGCGCAAGTTGAAGAGCGGCGAGTATTTGGAGTACTATCGCAAGCAGTATCTGGAACGCCGATAGAGCCAGAATTGTCAAGCCGCGCGCCAGCAAGTCGAACGAGACTTGCTGGCGCGATCTTTTTTCAAGGAGATGTTATTATGGGCGCGCTCGTTTTTGGGCTTGTTTGATCCAACTCGCGTAATCCGCGCGACGCCATTTGGGCACGCGCATAATGTCTGCGAGTTGTTCCACCGTCGCATCCCCCAGCGCGGCGAAGGTGCGGATGCCGGCTCGGCGGAGTCGGCGCGCGTAGATGGGACCGATACCTACAATTTCCTCCAGCGGATCCTCCGCGCGTTTGCCGCGCGGCGCGCGGGGTGGGACGGGCAGGGGCGATACCGCGCGTGCGGCTTGCAGTTGCGCGCGCAAATCGGCGATGATCGCGTCGCGCGCGGCTAGTTCGCTCTGGGCTTGCTCCACTTGCGCCGCTAACTGCGCCCTCTTTTCTCGATGCGCGGACGCTTCGCGTTGCGACTCTGCCAATTGCGCGGCGAGTTGCCCTGCTGATTCTGTCTGCTGTGCGATGGCGTGGTTCGCTTCGTCCAACTGCGCGTGGAGAGCGTTCAGTTGGCGTTCGCGCTCGGCGGCGGCGCGCTCGGCGTCTTGCCATCGTGCGGCGAGTTGCGCTGCCGATTCTTTCTGCTGTGCGAGGGCGCGGTTTGCTTCGTCCAACTGCGTGTGGAGAGCGTTCAGTTGGCGTTCGCGCTCGGCGGCGACGCGTTCGGCGTCTTGCCATCGTGTGGCGAGTTGCGTTGCCGATTCTTTCTGCTGTGCGAGGGCGTGGTTCGCTCCGTCCAACTGCGCGGTGAGAGCGTTCAGTTGGCGTTCGCGTTCGCCAGCGACGCGCTCGGCGTCTTGCCATCGGGTGGTGAGTTGCGCTGCCGATTCTTTCTGCTGTGCGAGGGCGCGGTTCGCTTCGTCCA
>DYLA01000002.1:0-30742 GCA_020722265.1 Anaerolinea sp. | reverse complement strand
ATCGTGCGGCGAGTTGCGCGTGCTGGCTTTGCTGTTCCTCCAGCGCGCGGCGGGTGGCTTGCAACTGCGTCGTCAGCGATTCGCTTTGGGTACGTGATTCGGCAAGCGCGTGTTGCGTTGCGTCGAGTTGCGCGGACAATTGCCGAAGAGTGGCTTGGTGCTCCGTCGCGGTGTTCCGCGCGGCTTGCAAATCCAGGGTGAGGGCGTTCACTTGCGCCTCGCGCTCGACGAGGTGGCGTTGGGTCTCAGCCACTTTCGACGAGAGTTCGGCAATCGTTGCCTGATGCTCGCCGAGTTGTTTCTCGGCGTCGTGCCATTTCGCCTCCAGGTCGGCGAGGGCATTCTGGCGTTCGGCAGCGATGCGTTCGGTTTGCAGCAGTTTGGCTTGCGATTCGTCCAACTGGGCTGCGGTTACGCGCAAACGATCGGCGAGTGCGGTCAACTCTTTGGCGCGTGTGTCCGCTTGGGCGAGCGCGCGGTCGCGTTCGGCGACGAGTTGGGCGCGTGTCGCTTCGGACTGGGTGAGCGCGACGCGCGACTGTTCGACTTCGTTTTGTAGGCGGTTGGCGCGACGGTCTGCCGCGCTCCAGCGTCCCCAGAACCACAGGAGCAAGAGCAGTAGGATGATGACGCCCAGAACGACGAGAACGGTGACAGTGTCCATAAGAACCTCCCCATATCAATAGGTGCCGTTCATGCGCTCGATATTATACAAACGCGCGCAAGTTTTTTCAAGATGGTCTTGACAGTTTGTCCAAGCCGTAGTATGATAATAGTGCAATATTGCACTATTTCGCCGTTCGACGGAGAACGTTTATGCCCGCACCTCGTTTTTCCCCCTACTATCGCTGGTTGGAAGAAATCCTGCGCGAGGACATCGCGCACGGCGTCTACAAACCTGGCGACGCGCTGCCAACCGAACACGAATTGATGCGCCGCTACAACCTCAGTAGCACCACGGTGCGCCGCGCTGTGCGTGATCTGGTCATCGAAGGATGGATTTATCGCACAGCGGGCAAAGGCACCTTCGTCAAACGTGCGAAACTGGAAGAACGCCTCGCGCGTCTCACGTCGTTTGCGGAAGAAATGCAAAGCCGTCACATTACGCCGCAGTTCAAACTCATCCGCGCCGAACAAGCCATACCACCCTACGACGTCCGCCAAGCCCTCAAACTAGCGCCCACGCAAAACGCCTACTTGATCGAACGGATCCAGATCGCGAACGGTGAGCCGATCGCCGTCGCGCGCGGCTATTGGTGCTGCGACATTGGTGAACGTTTAGCACAACATGATTTGAATCGCGTGCCGCTCTACGAAATCGTCGAGAACGATTTACATACGCCGCTCGTCGAAGCGGATGAATCTATCAGCGCGGCGAGCGCGGACGCAGACCTGGCGCGCAAGTTAGGAATCGCGCGCAACGCCCCGCTTTTGGTACGCCGCCGCGTCACCTACACGAACGAGATGCGCCCCATCGAACATACGACCACATTTTATCGCAGCGACCAGTACGAGTACAAAATTCGCCTGGCGCGACGGGGTATCTAGTGCAACAACTTGACCCTAGCACCGCCCGGCAGGGCAGGTGAAAAGTTGATGCACTCTACTAGAATCTCGCAAAGGAGGTGCAATTACCCGGAGAGATCAACAAGTGACTTACGTGAAATTCCCAAAAGTCGAATTCGAGGAGGATGAACCATGAAAAAGATCGTTTTTGTGATCGCGCTGACCGCGCTGGCACTAGTCGCGCTGGCGTGTGCGCCCGCGCCAACGCCCGCGCCGACGGCTGCTCCACCGACGGCAGCGCCCAAACCAACCGAAGCCCCCAAGCCGACTGCGGTGCCTCCCACGGCGGCGCCCAAACCGACAGAGGCACCCAAGCCCACGACGGCGCCGGCGGCTGCCGTTGAGTTGCGGATGATGTGGTACAACGACGGCAACGAAGGCGAAGTGATGCGCGCCTTGCTTGATCGGTTCGAAAAAGAAAATCCCGGCATCAAGGTCAAGATAGATACGGTTGCCTACAAGGACCTGCACAACATCTTGCAAACCCAGGTCGAAGCGGGCACCGCACCCGATCTGGCGCGCGTGACGGATGTGGCGCGCTTTGCGGGCAAGTACTTGGATATGCGCAAGTATATGACCAATCCGGATAGTTGGGCAAAGGATTGGGCGCCGCAGGTTCTGCAATCGTTCCGTAAGGGCGATGACAAAACCGGCTTGTACGGCTTCCCTACGCAATTCACAGTGACCGGCCCGTTCGTCAACCGCACGTTGTTCGCCCAAGCCGGTATTCCCGTGCCCAGCGACACGAAGAAAGATGTGACCTGGGAAGAATGGGTGGACGCGGCAAAGAAAGTCGCCGCGGCGACCAAGACGCCGTACGCTGTCGCCATTGATCGCACGGGGCATCGTTTCTGGGGTCCCTCGCTCAGCAAGTGCGCGACGTACATCACGCCAGAGAACACGTTCAAAGTGGACACGCCCGGCTTTCGCGATACCGCCAATATGATCATCGGCTGGCACAAGGACAAGATCACGCCGCTCGAAGTGTGGGCAGGCGGTGGGGGAGGCTATGCCGCCGCGAACGAGTTCTTCGTCAACGGACAGTTGGTGTTCTATATGTCCGGCTCGTGGCAGATCGGTCAATTCGATAAATTGATCGGCAAAAAGTTCGATTGGGCGGCGGTACCCAATCCTTCCGGCAAGTGCGGTTCGACCGGTATGCCGGGCGGCGCGCTGTTGGTGACGTTCGCCTCCACCAAGCATCCGAAGGAAGTGACCAAACTGGTCGAGTATCTCAGTTCGGATGCGATCCTGGAAGAATTCTCCGCCAAGACCCTCTTTATCCCCGGCAAGCTGACGCTCGCGAAGAAGGGCATCCAGTATCCTTCCAGCAACCAACCTCTGAATGTCTTCCTCGCCGAAATTGCGAAACTGATGCCGGAGGCGTACGCCTTGCAGTACCATCCGTTGACCTTCGTTCTCAACACCGAAATTCGCGATCGCTTGAGCCAAGTCATCGTTGGTGAAATCACGCTCGACGAAGCGATCCAAAAGATTCAAACCAAGATGGACGAAGAAGTCGCCAAGGCGAAGAAATAGCGCGCGTGAGTTGCAAGTAACGCACAACCTTGTAGGGGCAAGCTCGCCTTGCCCCTACTCCAGGAGCGTTGGTCATGAAGAATGAAGAGGCGCCGCGTCCGCAACCCGTAACCCTGTCCAGCGATCTCTTGCTGAGACCGTTCACCTGGTTGCTGGGACTCGCCGATTATATCTTGTTGCCGTTGCAAAAACTGATCGGGCCCCAGCGGATGGCGTATTTTTTTGTTTTGCCTAATCTGTTGATCTTTGGCATTTTTATTTTGCTCCCGATGATTTTGAATTTCTACTACGGTTTTACGAGCGGCAATTCGATTCTGCTGGAGAATCGTCCTTTTGTCGGCACGACGAATCTGGAAAGACTCTTGACATGCGCCGATTACCTCAATCCCAAGACTTGTTCCGAAGACTTGTTCTGGCGCGGCGCGTTCAACACGGCTACGTTCGTCGTCGGTCAAGTCACGGCGATGATCTTGCTCTCGCTCGTTACCGCGCTCGCGCTGAATCGTCCTGTCGTTGGGCGCGGCTTTTTTCGCGCCATGTTCTTTTATCCGGTCTTGCTCTCGCCTGTCGTCGTCGCGTTGATCTGGAAATGGATTCTGCAATACCAGTACGGTTTGCTGAACGCGATTTTGGTCGCGGTCGGCTTGCAAAAGATTCCGTTCCTGCTGGAAGCGGGCTGGGCGCAGTTTTGGGTCATTGCTATCAGTGTTTGGTCGCAGATGGGATTCTTCACGCTGATTCTGCTCGCGGGGTTGCAAGCGATTCCTAAAGAGATGTACGAAGCCGCTTCGATGGACGGTGCCAACAAGTGGCAATCGTTCCGCGCAGTGACGTTCCCCCTCTTGATGCCGACGATGACCGTCGTGCTGGTGCTCGCGCTCATTCGCGCCGTTCAAGTGTTCGATCAGGTTTTCGTGTTGACGAATGGTGGTCCCGGCACGGCGACGTTGTACATCGTCCAGTACATCTATCGCACGGGCTTCGAGTTCCGCAACTATGGGATGGCGGCAGCGGCTTCGTTGGTGTTAGCCATCGTGCTACTAGTTCTGACAGTCGGTCAACTCGTTCTTAGTCGCCGACAAGAAGCGGCATGACAAGGAGCGCAGAATGAATTCGATTCTCACTTTTCTGGGACGCCGGCATGGCGGCGATAAACTCGATATGACCGACGTCATCACCTATCTTTACCTACTGCTCGGCGCGGTCATTATGTTTGGTCCGGTCGTGTGGCTCATCTTGTCATCGTTCAAGCCGTTGGACTCGCTGTACGAATTTCCGCCGACCTTTTTGCCGTACCGGCGCGAAAAAATCACAGTCGCCGGGTACGATCAACCGCTCGATCTGTACGACGTGACGATGCCGGATGGCTCGGTGCGTCGCCTCGCGCAGATTTCCCAAGTAGGTATTGGCGCGCGGATGATTGACCCCGCCGCGCCGGACGGCACGGTGATTGACGTGAAGATCGATCAGCGCAAGCCGGTGCATTCGATTCATTTCGAATTCGCTAACTACACCGGCGCGATTCAAGGATTCCCCTTCCTGACGTACTTGCAGAACTCGGTCATCGTCACCGTCGTCGCGACGCTCATTACTCTGTTGATCAACAGTATGGCGGCGTTCGGCTTGAGCAAGTATCAATTTCGCGGACGCGACGCGATCTTTCTCATCATCATCAGCACGCTGATGGTGCCTGTGTCGGTCATCCTGATTCCGGCGTTCCTCGTCATCGCCAAAGTGGGCTGGGCGAACAATTTGTGGGGCTTGATCATTCCCGGCGCGGCGACGCCGACCGGCGTTTTCCTTCTGCGGCAATATATGCTCACCATCCCGGACGATCTGCTCCAATCCGCGCGCATTGACGGTGCGAGCGAATGGCGCATCTATTGGCAAATCATCTTGCCGTTAGCGGGTCCTGCGCTTGCGGTGCTAGCCATCTTTTCGGTGATGTGGCGCTGGAACGATTTTCTGTGGCCCCTCATCGTCGTCAGCAAGACCGAATTGTTCACGCTTCAAGTTGGTTTGAACGCGTTTCAGGGCGAACTCAATCAACAGTGGAATTACATTTTGGCGATGACCGTGCTCACGCTGCTGCCGATCACGATTGTCTTTGCCTTTTTGGAAAAATACATCACGACCGGCATTGCAACCACAGGGATGAAATAAATTGCGTCTCACCACCATCGCCCCAGTCACGCCGCAAGACCTCGGCGCGCATCCACTGGTCTTTGTCGGCGCGCGCGGCGAGCATTTCCAACTCAGCATCCTCGAACACGATGTGATCCGCGTCCAATTCCTGCCCGAAGGCGTGCCGCGCCTCGACCGCACCTGGATGGTCGTCGGCGCAGACGGCGACGTGCCGCGTGAAGGGCGCGCGCGCGACGATCTGTCGCGTTTTTCGCTGCCGGCGTTTTCGCTGCGGGTCGAGAACAACAACGTGCGTATTGAGACCGCGCGACTGCGGCTCGACCTCGCGCTCGACCACCTCGCGTTGAGTTGGTGCGATGTCCACGGCACTCCCTTCGCATCCGATCTGACGGACGGCTACGCGTACGCGTATGATCGCGCCGGCCAGATGGTCTTTCACTATTTGGAACGCCGCCTAGACGAACACTATTACGGCTTGGGCGAACGCGCCGGCGCGCTCGATAAAGCAGGGACCCGGCTGCGAATGGTCAATCTCGATGCGCTGGGTTACGACGCGGAAAAGACCGACCCGCTCTACAAACATTTCCCATTCTACATCACGTTCATTCCTGATTTGCAAATCGCCTACGGTTTGTTCTACGACAATCTGGCAACCACCACCTTCGATCTGGGGCGCGAACTGGACGCGTATCACGGTCGCTATCGCTACTATCAAGCCGAAGATGGCGATGTGGATTACTATTTCATTTTTGGTCCCACCATCGCCGAGGTTGTTGAGAAATTCTCCGCCCTCGTCGGACGCATCACCCTGCCGCCGCGCTGGTCGCTTGGCTATCTCGCTTCGGCGATGACGTACACCGAAGCGGACGACGCGTCAGCGCAACTGCACCAATTCCTTGCGCGCTGTCGCGAGCATCGTATCCCTTGCGACTTGTTCCACCTTTCCTCTGGCGTCACGATGATCGAAGACCAGCGCTTTGTGTTTCATTGGAATCGCGCGCGCGTACCCGATCCCCGCGCCCTGAGCCGCGCGTTTCGCGATGCCGGGATGCGCCTCGCGCTTAACGTCAAACCGTGTTTGCTGACCACCCATCCGCGCTACGCCGAAGTGCGCGCACAGGGCGGTTTTATTCGCGAGGCTGAATCCGACGCGCCGTACGTCAACGCGTTCTGGGGCGGCGCGGGTTCGTACATTGATTTCACCAATCCCGCCGGCTACGAATGGTGGCAAGCGCGCGTCAAAGACTGTGTCCTGGAGTACGGCATCGAAGCAACGTGGAACGACAACAACGAGTACGAAGTGTGGGACGATGACGCGCGCTGTGCCGGCTTTGGCAAACCGACGCGCATCGCGCTGTTGCGCCCGGTGCAAACGCTGTTGATGAACCGCGCGTCGTACGAAGCGCAACGCGCCTTTGCACCCACCTTGCGGCCGTACCTCATTTCGCGTGCGGGTTGTCCCGGCGTACAGCGGTACGCCCAGATGTGGTCAGGCGATAATTCCACCTCGTGGAACACGCTGCGCTACAACATTCCGATGGGGTTGGGAATGAGTTTGTCCGGCGCGCCCAACATCGGTCATGATGTCGGCGGATTCTTCGGCTTCAAACCAGAACCGGAATTGTTCGTGCGCTGGGTGCAGAACGGCGTCTTCCATCCGCGCTTTACCATTCACTCGTGGCACCTCGACGGCACGGTAAACGAACCGTGGATGTATTCCGAGGTCTTGCCGATCGTGCGTGACTGGATCGAATTTCGTTATCGTTTGATTCCGTATCTCTACTCCCTGGTCTTTGAGGCAGCGCAGACCGGTCATCCGATCATTCGTCCGATGGTCTACGAATTTCCGCACGACGCGCGCTGTCACACCGAATCGTTCGATTTTATGCTGGGACCGAACTTGCTCGTCGCGTCGGTGTGGGAAGAGGGCGCGCGCACGCGGCGCGTGTACTTGCCCGCATCAACCGATTGGTGCGATTTCTACACGGGGGAATGGCAGCGCGGTGGTCAGGAAATTCAAGCCGCCGCGCCCCTTGAACGAATTCCGCTGTTCGTGCGCGCGGGCGGAATGATTCCAATGGGCAAGGTGATGCAGTACGTTGGTGCAGAGCGAGACGATGTGCGCCAAGTGTTCGTTTTTCCACACCCTGCCGAAGGGTGCGGCGCGTTCACACTCATCGAAGACGATGGGGTCACCTTGAACTATCAGCGCGGCGAGTTTACTCAAGTCACGCTGCAAGTGCTGGCGAAAGCGGACGCGCTCGAACTCGATGCACACGCGCGCGGCAATTTTGCGTTGCCGTACTCGCGCGTCGAATTCGTTCTGCCGCCGGGCGAAACGCGGCGCATCCATACGCGCGGGGATGAGTGGGTAGACGAACGCGGTCAACGTCACATCGGGGTGGCAGTGGAGTAAAACCGAGGCGTTATCAACCCGTGGACAGCCAACGTTTCAAAAAGGCGATTGCCTCGACACGCATCGCGGCGGTTTCGAAATGACCAGTCGCGTAACGCTTCAATTGCCACGCCTCTGCCGCGCCTAATTGCTCCGATGCCTTATAATAGCCGCAGGCATCGGGAATCGCGGCGTGAGAGCCGGTCTTTAGCCAACGGAACAGTGAATACCGAACCCGGAGTATACCCTATGGTCAAGCCACCTAAAATCGTACTCATCGGCGCGGGCAGCGCCATCTTCGGACTGAGTTCACTGGCCACGATTATTCGTTCCGAGCGATTGCGTGGCGCGGAACTGTGGCTGGTGGACATCAACGAACCCGGCTTGGCGACGATGACGAAACTCGCCGAGCGTATGAATCGCGAGTGGGACGCGCGCATGTCCATTCACGCGTCCACCGAACGCCGACACGCGCTGCCGAACGCCGATTTCGTCGTCGTCTCGGTGCAAGTCGGTCCGCGCGAAGAAGTGTGGGAAAAGGATTGGCGCATCCCACTCCAACACGGCATCCGCCAGCCCTACGCCGAGAATTCGGGACCGGGTGCGTTCGCGCACACCGCGCGCAATTTGCCGTTGATGATCGCGATCGCGCGCGATATGGAGGAACTTTGCCCGGACGCATGGTATCTGAATTTTACAAATCCCATGATTCGGCTAACATGGGCGGTGAGTCGCTACAGCCGACTCAAGGTTGTCGGGCTGTGCCACCAACTTTTGTGGGCGTACGCGATGGCGATGGCAGTGTTGTCGGATCGCTACGACGTGCCGATTCCCGAAAACTTTAACGTCCACACCGACGCCGCGAATATGCCCAACTTTATCCCGGTCGCCGCCGCGGGCTTTCAATGCTTCGACATCAAAGCCGCGGGGCTGAATCATTTTTCGTGGGTGTACGATATCCGCGATCGTATCACCGGCGAAGACCTCTATCCGCTGCTGCGCGAGCGCTGGCTCAAACACTATCGCAAAGATTTCGAGCCGCTCACGCGCGAACTGTTTCAGATTTTCGGAATGATGCCAACGCCGGGCGACAGTCACCTGTGCGAATACCTCCCCTGGGTACACGACCCGATTACCAAACCCTGGGAAAAGTACGATTTGAAATTGCAAAGTTGGGACGGCAATCGCAAACGCCGCGCGGAACGCTGGGCGACGGCGGAAGCTATCGTCAACGGCACGCGTTCGGTGGACGAGTTGCGCGGCGCGATCAGCGAAGGCATCGTCGAAATCGTCGAAGGCATCACCTTCAACGACAACTATTACGCCCACCAATTCAACCTGCCGAACCACGGCTGCATTCCGAATCTGCCGGACAATGCGATTGTCGAAGTGCCGGGTGTCGTCTCCGGCTTGGGCATTCGCGGCTTGAATATGCCGCCGCTGCCGGAGCCGATTGCCGAACTGTGCCGCCGCGAACTGGCGTACAGTTCTCTCGTGATTGACGCGTGCTACACCGGCGACAAGGACCTTGCGCTGCAAGCGCTCTTGCTCGATCCGATGGTGAACGACATTGACCGCGCCCGCGCGATCCTCGCCGATTTCCTGATCGAGTTTGCAGAGTACCTGCCGCAATTCAAGTAGGACGAATTTGCAAATTCGGTCTACGATGTCCACCAGATGTGAGCAGCGCGATGATGGCATTGACGACGCAAGTGCTGGTGCTCGAACGCAGCCCGGAGACCAGTATGGAACCGTGAGCGACGACCACCGATGAAAGGATGAAGGATGAAGGCGGAAGGCAGAAAATTTTCATCCTTCATCCTTCTGTCTTCATCCTTGAAAGGGGACTATGAGTTACGGCTACACCGGAAAAATCTTGCGCGTGGATTTGACACGCGCGACGATCCAAATCGAAACACGCGACGACGCGTTCTATCGTCTCTATCCGGGCGGCAAAGCCATCGCCGCGTACTTTTTGGTGCGCGAACTGCCGCCCCACACCGAACCTTTCGCGCCGGAAAATAGGCTGATGCTCGCGAACGGGCTGCTCACCGGCGCGCCCTTTTCGACCGCAACGCGCTATACCGCCGCGGCGCGGTCGCCGCTCACGCGCGCCTATGGCGAATCGGAAGCCGGCGGGTTCTGGGGACCCGAGTTGCGGATGGCGGGCTGGGATGCCATCCTCATCACTGGACGCGCCGAGTCGCCGGTGTATCTCTGGATTCGCGACGACCACGTGGAGATTCGCGACGCGCGGCATCTGTGGGGACGCGATCCGCTCGAGGTGCAGGAAACGATTCGCACCGCGCACAACGATCCGTTGATTCGCGTTCTACAAATCGGCATCGCCGGCGAAAATCGCGTCCGCTACGCCGCCCTGACGAACGACCTGCGCCATTTCAACGGACGCAACGGCATCGGCGCGGTGATGGGGTCGAAGAATCTGCGCGCCATCGCCGTGCGTGGCACGACGCGCTATCTCGATCGCGCGTACGATCCCCAGCCGATAGCAGAACTTGGGCGCGCACTGGCGCAACGCGTCAAGGTGCATCCGCAAAGTTGGGACTTGCAGGACAAAGGGACGCCCGGCTTGATGGATAGTTTGAATGCCGCCGGCATTCTGCCCACGCGCAACTTTCACCAAGGCGCGTTCGAAGGCATTGACGCGCTGCGCTGGGTGGAGTACGAAAAGCACTTGCTCACGGCGCGACGAAGTTGCTACGCGTGCGCAGTGCGCTGCAAACGCGAAGTGCGCTTGGATGGCCAAGTCAGCGCGTACGGCGGCCCTGAATACGAAACGCTCGATAGTCTGGGACCGAATTGCGGAATCGGCGACCTGCACGCGCTTGCCCGAGCCAACGAACTATGCAACCGCTATCTTCTCGATTCGATTTCGACCGGCTCGACGATCGCCTTTGCGATGGAATGTTTCGAGCATGGACTCATCGGGCTCAAGGAAACCGATGGCATCGAACTGCGTTTCGGCAATGCGGACGCGATGCTCAAGATGATCGAGATGATCGCGCGGCGGCAGGGCATTGGCGATTTACTGGCGGAAGGCGTACGGCGCGCCGCCGAGACCATCGGTGGCGACGCGCGCGAGTTCGCGATGCACGTCAAGGGTCAAGAGTTGCCCATGCACGATCCGCGCGGCAAAGTCGGCATTGGCATCGGCTACGCCATTTCGGAAAATGGCGCTGACCACCTGACCTCTGCCCACGATCCCACTATCGCCAATCCGGACTCGATCACTTTCAAGGGGGGGCAACCGCTGGGCATCGAAGCGGTCCCGTCGCGCGAGTTGAGCGAACGCAAAGTTCGCAACTATTACATTCTGGAGAATTGGACCAGCGCGGGCAAGGTGCTCGGCTTGTGCTTTTTCGGTCCCGCGCCGCGTTCGTTCATTCAGGTGGACGAAGTGGTCGGCGCGGTGCGCGCGGCGACGGGATGGGATGTGACGACGCAGGACATTCTTCGCATCGGTGAGCGCGCGACGAATCTCGCGCGCATGTTCAACGCGCGCGAGGGGTTTTCGCACAAAGACGATACGCTCCCCAACCGATTGTTCCAACCGCTGGAAAATGGCGCGCTCGCCGGCGCGTTCATCTCTCGACCGGATTTCGAGCGCGCCCTCGTCGAGTTGTATCGGCTCAAGGGATGGGACGCGAAAGGGACGCCCACGCGCGAAAAATTGCGCGAGTTGGGAATTGAGTGGGCGGCGGACAGCAGTCAGTAGTCAGCCGTCAGACATCTGGCTACCGACGACTGATGACTGATGACTGAATACAGGGTCGCCCATGCACCTGCACCTTGCCGGACATCTGGCGTGGTACGACGCGCAGAAACGCGCGCACTTGGAAATTCACCTGGCTGAGCCGACGCGTCTGCTCACATTGTTGCGACAACTCGGCGTGCCGCCGGAGGAGATTGCGATTGTCGTCGTCAACGACGCGCCTGTCACGCTGGACGCGCGCGTGTGCGATACCGACCGCGTCGAATTGTTTCCGCCAGTCGGCGGAGGCAGCGCGTGACGGCTGCGTCAGTCAACTGAATACTGAACACTGAATCAGGAGTGTAACAATGAAATTCTTTCTCGACAGCGCAAAGATTGATCAAGTGCGCTATGCTAATCGGATGTGGAATATTGATGGCGTGACGAGTAATCCGCGTCACGTTCGCAACAGCGGCAAGCCATTCCTCACCGCGATCAAAGAACTCGCCAAAGAGTTCGAAGGGACGGACAAGCCGATTTCGGTCGAGGTGAATCCGCATTACGCGACGCCGGAGGCGATGGTGGAAGAAGGCGTGAAACTCGCGGCGATGTCCAAGAACTTTGTCATCAAGATTCCGGCGACCGAAGCCGGTTTCAAGGCGCTGTGGATGCTGACCGAACGCGGCATCCCGGTCAACTTGACACTCGTCTTTTCCGCCGCACAAGCGATTCAAGCCGCGCGGCTGGGCGCGAAATTCGTTTCGCCCTTTATCGGTTGGAAAGAAGCGAACGGCGAAGAAGTCTCGCACTTGGTCGCCGAAATCGCACGGATTTACCAGAATTACGATTACAAGACCGAGATCATTGTCGCCGCCGTACGTAACGCGCGCCAGATCGTCGAAGCCGCGACTGTCGGCGCGCACATCGTGACGGCTGGTTTCGACGTGTACAAGGACGCGTTCGATCACCCGTACACGGCGAAAGGGCTCCAACTGTTCGCGGACAATTGGGATGCGACGCCGTACGAATGACCCCGACCGCCGATGACTGATCGCGCCGCGCCGCTGTCCCAACCCACGCGCTTGGTTTCCGTTGTCGGCTCTGCCATCGGACTGGCGATCGTCGGCGATTCGTTTCTGTACGGCAATCTGCCCATCGAAGCCGCGAACCTCGGCATCGCGTTGCCGCTCGTCGGCGTGCTGCTCAGCGCGAATCGGCTCGTGCGATTGATTTCTAACACCTGGGCGAGTACCGTCTTCGAGCGACTGGGTCCGCGCCTTCCGTTCATTGCCGCAACAGTGGCTGCGCTCATCACGACCGCGACGTACGGAATGGGATGGGGGTTCGGCGCGTTCCTGCTCGCGCGTATCGGTTGGGGGATAGCGTGGTCTGGGCTGCGGCAGGGAGGCTACCAGATGGTCTGGGTCGGCGCGGAGGATGTGCGCGGTCGGCTCACCGGTTTGCTCTGGGGCATCATCCGTCTCGGCAGCGCGCTGAGCGTCGCGATGGGCGGTTACCTGCGCGATCAGTTCGGCTATCCGTTCGCGATGAGCGTGCTCGTCGGCGTGACCGCGCTGGCGATTCCAGTCGCCGCGCTCATCCGATGGCCCCCGGCGGCGCATCAGGTCGCGATGCCGCGCCGCGAATCATCGCGGCGCGGTTGGCAGACCGTGTTGCGGATACCGCGTGCTCGCCGCCTGCTCGTCGTCGGCTTGGTGGACGCCGCGTTCGAAGGCATCCTGATTTCGACCGTCGCGCTCTTCGTCGCCGGTCGGCTGGGCGCGAAGGATTTGTCGCTTGGCATCGGCGTTGGAACCATCGCGGGCTTGTTGCTGGCAGCGCGCTGGGCGACGGATCTGATATTCGCGCCGGCGATCGGCGCGCTTTCGGATCGGCTGGGGCAATCGCGCACGATCGTCGTGCTGGCGGGCATGCTGATGGTGTGCGTCGTCGGCGTTACGCAACTGTGGGGCGCGCTGGTGCCGTTCGCGCTCGTGTTGTTGTTGATCAGCAGCGGCGGCCTGATCATCACGTTGACCGCGACGGCAAACAGCGTCGCGCTGTCCAGCGAACGCCCCCATCTTTTCGTCGGCGTCTACTCCACCGCGCATGATGCGGGCTCGGCGGTCGGACCGTTGCTGGCGTATCTGGCGGGGAGTGTGGTTGATTTGAGCATCGTTTACCTCGCGACGACGACGGCGCTGCTATTGGCGGTGGCGCAGTACGCGTGGTTGGATGTTCGAAGGAAGGCGGAAATCTGAAAGATTAGGTTGAGCGAAGGATCGGATAAAAAAACAACCTGTGACTCGTGACTTGTCACATTTTCAGAAGGAGGAATATGGCTCACGGTATTCTAATGCACGAACCGAACGACGATGTGGGCATCGCCGTTCGCGATCTGAAGACGGGGGAAGAAGTGAGCGCGATCACGCTCGAAGGTCAACCCGTCGGCGCGGTGAAGATGGTGAACGATGTGCCGCTGGGTCACAAAGTTGCGATGAAAGACATCGCGGCGGGCAAGGACGTGATCAAGTACAATCGCGTCATCGGCATTGCCACGCAAGCCGCGCCGCGGGGTTCGCATGTGCACACGCACAACCTCAAAACGAAAAGGTGGAAAGTATGATCAAGCCCCAAGACCTCAAACTACTCGGCTATCGGCGTCCCGATGGACGCTTTGGCGCGCGCAATCACGTCGTCATCATTCCTGTTGACGATATCTCGAACGCGGCAGCGGAAGGCGTGGCGCGCTTGATCAAGGGAACGATGGCGTTGCCGCATCCGTACGGTCGTCTGCAATTCGGCGAGGATTTCGATCTGACCTTCCGCACGCTCGCCGGCATCGGCCGTAATCCGAATGTCGCTGCCGCCATCGTGATTTGCATCGAGCCGAAATGGGCGGAGCGCATCGTCAAAGAAATCGCCAAGACCGGCAAGCCGGTCGCCGGGTTTAGCATCGAACGCGCGGGCGATCTCAAGACGATCGAAGCCGCGGCGCGCCAAGCCAAAGAGTTCGTCCAATACGCGACGGAACTGCAACGCGAACCATTCACCGTCAAACAGTTGACGATGTCAACCAAGTGCGGCGAATCGGACACCACGTCCGGGCTCGCCGCGAATCCGACGGTGGGGCGCGCGTTCGAACGACTGGCGGACGCGGGCGCCACGCTCATCTTCGGCGAGACGACCGAAGTGACCGGCGGCGAAGACATCATCATGGAAAAATGCGTCACGCCGGAAATCGCCGCGCAGTTCAAAGCCGCGTTCGATGATTATCAACGCCTCATCGAGAGTCAAGGCGTCTCGCTGATGGGGTCGCAGCCGACCGAAGGCAACATTCGCGGTGGCTTGACGACCATCGAAGAAAAAGCGTTAGGCAACATTCAAAAAGCCGGACGGTGCAAGATCGTTGACTTTTTGAAACCTGCCGAAGAGCCGCGCAAACCGGGTTTGTCGTTTATGGACTCGTCGAGCGCAGCCGCAGAGATGGTGACGCTGTGCGCGGCGGCAGGCTCCATCGTGCATTACTTTCCCACCGGGCAAGGCAACGTCATCGGCAACCCTGTTCTGCCGGTGATCAAGTTATCTGCCAATCCGCTCACCATCGCGACGATGAGCGAACATATTGACGTAGACCTCTCTGGCTTGCTGCGTGTCGAAATCAACCTCGATCAAGCCGCCGATCTCGCGTTGCAGATGCTCGAACGCACCATCAACGGTCGCTTGACCGCTGCCGAAGCGTTGCGGCATGATGAGTTCGTGTTGACCAAGTTGTACCGTAGCGCGTAGAAGAAAGTTAGAAGGATGAAGGATGAGAAATTTCTGCCTTCATCCTTCATCCTTCGGAGAAAAGTGTGCCAGAATATCGAGTCCCGTACGGCAAATCCTATCTCACCTTCGCGCTCCCCGATTCACTGCACGTCGAATGGCTTGCGCCTGCGCCGGTGCCGCCGGTGCCGGCGGCGACGCGCGCGGTGAACGACGCGCTCGCCGCGCCGCTCGATTTCGATTGGGGCAAGTTCGCGCATGCGCGTTCGGCAGCGATCGCGATCAACGACAAGACGCGGCCGGTGCCGCTGCACCTGCTCCTGCCGCCGCTGCTCGCGCGCCTCGCGCAACTCGGCCTCGCGGATGATGCGATCACGCTTCTCATCGCGACCGGTACGCACACGCCGATGCCGCGCGAGGAATTCGGCGCGGTAGTTCCGGCGGATATTCTCGCGCGCTATCGCGTCGTCAGCCACGATTGCGACGACGCGGCGAATCTCGTCTTCGTCGGCACAACGACGCGCGGGACGCGCGTGTGGGCGAACCGCGACTTTATGCAAGCCGATTTGCGCATCGCTATCGGCGACATCGAGCCGCATCAGTTCATGGGCTTTTCGGGCGGCGTGAAATCGGCGGCGATTGGGCTGACGGCGCGCGAGACGATTACGCACAATCACGCGATGATGCTGGATCCGCGCGCGTACCAGGGACGCTACGATGATAATCCGGTGCGGCAGGATGTCGAGGAAATCGGCGCGATGATGCGCGTGGATTTCGCACTCAACCCGGTCATCGGCGAGACGAAGCAAATCGTCGGCGTCTTCGCCGGTCACCCAGTCGCGGTGATGCGCGCGGGAATATCGCTCGCGCTCAAGGTGTACCGCGTGCGCGTTTCCGGTGAATTCGACTTGATGATCGTTTCGTCCGGCGGGCATCCCAAGGACATCAATCTGTATCAGGGCCAAAAGGGGCTGGGGCACGCGATCCCAGTCGTGAAAAAAGGCGGCACAGTGATTCTCGCCGCCGCGTGTCCAGAGGGGAGCGGCAGCAAGTTGTACGAAGAGTTTATGCGTGGGATGACCTCGCACCAGCAGGTGCTGGAGCGTTTCCAGCGCGAGCCGTTTCGGCTGGGCTATCACAAAGCGTGGCAAATCGCGCGCGACGCGACCAAAGCGCGGCTGCTCTTGGTGACCGAGATGCCGCGCGAGTTGACGACGCGCTTGTTGCTGACGCGCTGCGACACGCTCGACGATGCGCTGGCGGTGGCGTTGCGTGATTTGCCGCGCGACGCGCGCGTGGGCATTATGCCGGTGGGGAATGTGACGGTGCCGGTGTTGACGGGCGAGCGATAATCGTGGGATGCATCGGTTGGAAAACTCGACGCTTTGTGTTATACTTGAGCGGCAGAGTGGTTTATCGCAACAGAGACGAGATGACTGATCTTCGTGCCCGGTCACCTTGTCATCCTCTCACAAAGGAGTGACGATGTCAAACACAATCGCGCGCATGTTCAAGTGGTACGACTATATCACCATCACGGTCTACCACCTGGGACTTTCCACGTTGTCGCAAACAATGTCCCCGCTCGTCTTTCCGCTGCTCGTGCAACAGTTCGTCGGCGAAGAGGCCAAGGGCACGTTCTTCGGCACGCTGCGTTTGTGGAGTTTGATGGTGGCGCTCCTCGCACAGGCATTCTGGGGCTTGCTCTCCGATCGTACCACGCTGCGGTGGGGGCGTCGTCGTCCGTACATCTTTGGCGGTACGATCGTTGATCTCGTGTTCATTGCCGCCATCGGTTTTTCCACCGGGTTGAGCGGTTGGACCGGCTTTTGGTTCCTCTTTGTAATGGCGCTGCTCTTGCAGGTTTCGTCGAATGCCGCGCAAGCCGCGCAGCAAGCGATGATTCCCGATCATGTGCCGGAGAATCAACGCGGACGTTTTTCCGCCATCAAAGCCGTGTTCGAAGTACCACTGCCGGTGATTCTCGTCTCGTTCACCGTCGGGCGATTGATCGGCGCGGGGAATATGGTGGGCGGTATCCTCGTCGCGGTCGCCGTCCTCATCGTCAGTATGGTTCTGGCGATGTTCGTGCGCGAAGAGCCGCTGACCGAAAAACTGCCGCCGCTCGATTGGCAACCTTTCGTGCGTCTGCTCCTAATGACCGCGCTCTTCACGGTCATCATTCTTGGTTTGGGCGAAGCCACCAAGGTGTTCACGAGGTCGCTCGTGGGTGTGAACGACATCACGCGATTACTCGTCACGATGGGCGCGGTCGGTCTGATCGCGATGGCGATTGCGGTCGCGCTCGGCGTGTGGATGAGCGTGCAACTCAGTCTCGGCGCGGCGGCGCGCGAGCATCCCTCGTTCACGTGGTGGGTGGTCAACCGGCTGGCGTTCCTCGCCGGCGTGACGAACATCTCGACCTTTGCCGTGTTCTTTCTGCAAGGGCGTCTCGGACTCGAACGCGAAAAAGCCGCGGGACCAGCGGCGAATCTCTTGCTCGTCGTCGGCGTTCTCATTCTGATCTTTGCCCTCGTCAGTGGCTGGCTCAGCGATCGCATCGGGCACAAGCGCACGGTGGCGATGGCTGGCATCCTCGCGGCAGTGGGCACAGCGATTGCGCTCTTCGCGCCCGATATGAACATCATCTATCTCGGCGGCATTTTCATCGGCGCCGGGACGGGAATGTTCTACACCGCCAACTGGGCGCTGGGCACGCAGTTGGTGCCCCAAGCCGAAGCCGCGCGCTATCTGGGCATCTCGAATCTCGCGGGCGCAGGCGCGGGCGCCGTCGGCGCGTACATCGGCGGACCGATTGCCGATTTCTTCACGGTCAATGTTCCCAGCATCCCAGGTCTGGGTTACGTTTTGCTCTTTGCGATCTACGCCGCGCTCTTCCTTCTCTCCGTCATCACGCTCGCGCGCGTTCGATAGTGGTCGGTGGTCAGTCATCCGCGTCAGACGGGCGGTGATCGGTTCACTGTCCACCGACCATTACCCACTGAGCCAAGATTTCGCACCCTAGACCCAGCGATGGGAATGAGCCCCGGCGGGGTGTTGAGACGCCCCGCCGGGGTGAGACGCCCCGACGGGGTGTTGAGACGCCCCGCCGGGGTGTTGAGACGCCCCGCCGGGGCGTCTCTGCTTTTGCTTTTCCTCGCCTTTGGTATATAATTCCTCGTAATGTCACTCCATCGCCTTTGGGCAATTCTCCGCAAGGAATTTCGCCACATCTGGCGCGACAAGCGCACGCTCTTCCTCGTCACGCTCTCTCCTGCGATTATGCTGTTCACGTTCGCCTACCTCTTCGCGTTAGAGACGCAGCAAGTGCGCGTCGGCGTGTGGGATGCGGATCAGAGCGCGCTCTCGCGGCAATTCATCGTGCGGCTCACTGCCGATGGCAAATTCATCCGCGCGGCTAACCTGACGGGCTACGATTCTATCTATCGCGAATTGCAGAGTGGCGCGATTCATCTCGCGCTCGTCATTCCGCCGCATTTCGAGGCGCAGTTCTTGGCGGGCGAACGCGCCCCGCTCCAAGCCATCGTGGATGGCAGCGATCCGGTCAACGCCTCGCAAACGATTGCGCGTTTGCGCGAGCGCGCGGTCGCGTTCAGCGCGCGCGAGGGTGGCGACGCCCGCGCACCGCTGATCGAGGTGGCGACGCAAGCGTGGTACAATCGCGAACTCGATTCCAAATTCTCGATGGTGCCAGGACTCTTGCCCATCGTTCTGATTCTGCCGTCGCTCGCGTTCGCGCTCGCGCTGACACGCGAAAAAGAGTTGGGCAGTTTCGAGACGCTCGCCACCACGCCGATTCGAGCGAGCGAGTACTTGTTGGGCAAACTGCTGCCGTACATCGCGTTTGGGTTGTTGAGCGCGCTCGTCGCGGTGGCAGTGGCAATCCTGTGGTTTCACGTGCCGCTGCGCGGTGCGCCGCTCGACCTGTTGGCTTTCATCCTGCTCTACTTGTTCGCGTCGCTCGGTGAAACGATGTTCATCGCGAACTTGCTCACCAGTCAAGGGACCGCGATGCGCGTAATCCTGCTCATCTTTTTCATTCCCAGTTTTTTTATGACCGGTATCATTCTGCCGATTGATACCCGTTCGGGCATCGCACAAATCGCGGCGTTCTTTCTGCCCGCGACCCAGTTCGTCGTAATGACGCGCGGCGTGTTCCTCAAGGCGATGGATCTGCCCGCGCTGTGGCTGCAAGCAACGTATCTGCTCGCGCTCGGCGCCGTGCCGACGCTGTTGAGTTGGCTGACGTTCAAAAAGCAAGTGGATTATTGAACAAGATGAAGGCAGAAGCAAACCTATGAGAGCGATTCTCAATCTTGCCTGGAAAGAAATCCTCCAACTCTGGCGTGACCGCGTGTTGCTGGCATTCCTCATCGTCGCGCCGTTCTTGCAATTGTTCTTGATTGCGGAAGCGACGGGCAGCGGCGTGCGCAGCGTCAAACTCGCCGTGTGGGATCAAGACCAAAGCCAACTGAGCCAAGACCTGATTCGCACGCTGGACAATTCCGAAGCGTTTCGCCTCGTCGCGCGCGCGTCCAGTTATGCCCAAGTAGAACGACTCATCCACGATGGCAACGCCTCTGCCGCGCTCATCATCCCGCCCGATTTTTCGCGCGCGCTGATGCGTTCCGATGCGCGCGCCACGCTCAACGTCATCGTGGACGGCACCAACGTCATCGTCGCGTTGTACGTGTTGGGGGACATCGAAGGCGCGGTGAACGACGTGCTGCACCAACTCCTCGCCGAAGTGGGGCTGCCGCTGGACGCGGCAGGGATTGATCTCAAAGTGGAAAACGCGTTCAATCCAACGCTCTTTGTCCGTTGGTCTACGCTGACCGCACAACTGCCGTTCATCACGTACCAAGTGGTCCTCGTCGTCGCGGCAGTCGGCTTTGTGCGCGAACGCGAACTCGGCACGATGGAACAACTCATCGTCACGCCGATCAGTCGTTTGCAATTGATGTTGGGCAAAGGGTTGATGGCACTCGGCGTCGGCATCGTCAACTATGGCGTGTTGTACGTGACGCTGACGCAAGGGTTTCATTTGCCGATGCGCGGCAATTTGCTGTTGTTCACCTGGTTGGGGCTGTTGTTCATCGTCACCGAAATCGGTGTGGGCACCCTCATCTCCATCGTGACGCGCAGTCAACAACAAGCCATCCTCATCGTTTTCCTGCTCGCGATTTTGGAAGTGACGTATTCGGGATTCATCGTGCCCACCGAAAATATGCCGGTGTTTATGCAAGCCGCCGCGACCGTGTCGCCCCTGCAGCATTTCATCGCCATCACACGCCACGTGTTCCTCAAAGGCTCCACGCTGCCGATGATGGTGGATCACGTCGTGATGCTGAGCGCGCTCACCCTCACCAGTCTCGGCGCGGCGTCATTCTTGTTCGCGCGCGCGGAGGTGTGACCAGTGACCCGGGAAGACCCTCGTTACAGTTTTCCTTGCGGATGCCCTTGTCACTTGTCCCTTGTCGCAAGGTATTGATGAACGATACAGGACGCATCCAAGCCGAACAACTGACTAAACATTTTCGCCGAGTGCGCGCGGTGCGCGGCGTCCACCTCGACATCGCGCCGGGCGAAATCTACGGTCTGATTGGACCCGATGGCGCGGGCAAGACGACGACGATACGCATGCTCGCGGGCGTGATGAAGCCGACGGCGGGCACTGCGCGCGTCAGCGGATTCGACGTGGCGCGCCAAGCGGAAGAACTGCGCCACCAAGTTGGCTATATGGCGCAACGCTTTAGTTTGTACGGCGATCTCTCCGTGCGCGAGAACATCGAATTCTACGCGGACATTTTTGGCGTGCGCGGCGCGGAACGCGCGGAGCAGATTCAACGCTTGCTGCGCTTTGCGCGTCTGGAGGAATTTCACGAGCGCGCCGCGGATGCGCTGTCGGGGGGAATGAAAAAGAAACTGGGGCTCGCGTGTGCGCTGATTCATCGCCCGCGCGTGTTGTTCCTGGACGAACCGACGAACGGTGTGGACCCGATTTCGCGGCGCGAATTCTGGGACATTCTCAGCGATCTGCATCTGGCAGGCGTAACGATTTTCATCAGCACGGCGTATATGGACGAGGCGGAACGCTGTTCGCGCGTCGGCTTGATGTATCAGGGGGAGATCATCCGCCAGGGCGTGCCCAACGAACTGCAGCAACTGGTGCGCGGCGACCTCATCGCGATCGTCGCGTCCGATCTCGTGGCGACGGAACGCCTCGTCGCGACCCTGGAGGGCGTAACGGAGACGCAAGCGTACGGCGATCGCTTGCACGTGTTCGTGGACGATGCCTCGCGCCGCCTGCCCCACATCGAACACGCCCTGCGCGCGGCGAATCTGCGCGTCACGCAAATTCGTCCGACCGCGCCGCGCCTGCAAGAGGCGTTCATTTCACTCGTCACACATCAACAACGCCCGCCGACGGCGGTCCATCAGGATCGAGTTCGATGAACACGCCCAACGCTATCGTCGCCGAGCAACTCACGCGCACATTCGGCAAATTCGTCGCGGTGGATCACATTTCGTTCTCCGTCGCGCGCGGCGAAATCTTTGGCTTTCTGGGTCCCAACGGGTCGGGCAAGACGACGACGATTCGGATGTTGCTCGGCTTGCTGCATCCGACGAGCGGGCGCGCCACCGTGCTGGGGTACGACATCGCGCGCAATGCACGCGCGGTCAAACGCATCGTCGGGTATATGTCGCAGAAATTTTCGCTCTACGCCGATTTGACGGTGATCGAAAATCTGAATTTCTACGGACGCGCGTACGAGGTGTGGGGCAAGCCACTGGTCGCGCGGCGCCGCGCGGTGCTCGAACTGACCGAACTGCTCGGCTCTGAAGGCGAACTCACGGCGAATCTGGCGGCTGGTTACAAACAACGCCTCGCGCTCGCCACCGCCATCATTCACTCGCCGCAACTTGTTTTCCTCGATGAACCCACGGCAGGAGTTGACCCCGTCAGTCGCCGCGATTTTTGGCGGTTGTTGTATCGGTTGGCAGCGGAAGGGACGACGATTTTCGTCACGACGCATTACATGGACGAAGCGGAACAATGTCATCGGCTTGCATTCATTCGCAACGGGCGCATCGTCGCCAGCGGCACGCCCAGCGACTTGAAGGAAAAACAAATGCGCGGGCAGGTCGTCGAAATTGATTGCGACGCGCCCGCGCGCGCCCTCGCCACGCTGCGCCAACTGCCGCGCCTCGATCAGGTCGCCTTGTACGGCGATTTGATTCATGTGGTCGTGTGTGACTTGGCGCAGCAGAAAGAAATTCGCCGCGCGCTGACCGCCGCACAAATCGTCGTGAAAAGTATCGAGGCGATTCCGCCGTCGTTGGAAGACGTGTTCATCGCGCGCGGAGGGGACCGCCCAGAGGGATGAAAATGAAATTCCGAGTCTTGATGTTGGCGTGCTTGCTCACGCTTGCCGTCGCGTGTCAATCGGCAAACGGCGGTGGCGAAATGTGGAGCGGTTTTCTCGAAGGCAATAGCATAGATGTATCCGCGCAGGTGGGCGGACGCATCGCGCAGGTCGGTGTGCAAGAAGGCGAGGTGGTGCAGGCAGAACAAATTTTGCTGACGATAGATGACGAATTCATTCGCCTCCAAAGCGAAATCGCCGACGCCAACGTCGCCGCCGCGCAGGCGCAACTCGCGCTGCTGGAAGCCGGCGCGCGTCCCGAAGACTTGCAGCGTGCCGAAGCGCGCGTCGAACAGGCGCGCGCCGCGCTCATCGCCGCATCGCAGACTTTGAGCGACACGGAAGCGATTCGCGCGAACCCGCAGACGCTCGTCATTCTCAAGACCGATGCCGAAGCGCGCGCCCAAGCGGCTGCCGCGCAACTCATTGCCGCGGCGCGTCAAGCGGAAGCCGCCGACCTCGAATATCGTTTTTGGGAAGAGCAGACGCGTCTCCTCGAAGAAGGGGTGGAGATCCGCTTGCCCGGCGGTCAAGTCCTGCACTTTGACACTCCCTCCGCGCGTATCGCCTACGCGTACGAGGAATGGAACCAAGCCGGCACGAAGGCGTGGCAAGCGTGGGCGAACGTGGCGGTCGCGCAAGCCAATGCCGATGCTGCCGCCGCCGCGCTGAACGATATCTCCGACCAACTCGCCAACCCGATTGCGCTCGACGCGCGGGTGAATCAAGCGCGCGCCGCGCGCGACCGCGCTGCCGCGAATTTGCAAGCCGCGCAAGCCGCACTCGAGGTGCTGCGCGAGGGCGCCAGTTCGGCGCAAATTCAAGCCGCGCGCGCCACGCTCGACCAGGCGCGCGCCGCGCGCGCTGTGCTCGACCAAGAAGCCGCGCGCTATCGCATCACCGCACCCCGTGCGGGGACGGTGACCCGCGTGGCGTACCGCGTCGGCGAAATCGCCGCGCCGACGACCGCGCTGGTTCGACTCAGCGTCGCTGGCGAGATGAAACTGCGCGTCTTTGTGCCGATGGCACAACTCGATCGGATGCGATTGAATCAGGCGGTGACAATCGTTGTGCCCGAATTGAACCAGCGCAGGCTGAACGGGACGGTGACGCATATCGCCGACCGCGCCGAGTTTTCCGGGCGAGAGGCGCAAACGGATAGCGAACGGAACGCGCAGTTGGTCGCCGTCGAGGTCACGTTGCGGGATGCAGACGCGCTGGTGAAGGAGGGGATGCCGGCGAGCATCGTCTTGGGGAGCGCGCCATGGGCGAGCGCCCCCGCGTTGCCCGCGCCTCGAATCGGCGCGACGGCAAAGACGTTCTCCGGCTCGCTCGAAGCAAAGCAGACGCGCATTGCGGCGGAACTGGGAGGACGCGTCGTTGCCGTGCGCGTCAATCGGGGCGATGCCGTCCAGCCGGGGGATATACTAGTGGAATTGGATGATGCGGCAATCCAAGCGTCGCTGCACCAAGCCCAAGCCGCCGTACGCGCGGCGCAATCGAATCTGGAGCAGGTGCGAGAAAAGGCACGTCCCGGCGCCATCGCGCTCGCAGAGGCTAGCGTCGCCCAAGCCGGCGCGGAACTCCAAGCCGCGCAAGCCGCGCGGGACGATGCGACGCGGGCGCGCGCGAATCCGCAAGAAATCGTCAGTCAGATTCACCTCTGGGAAGGCAAGGAGGCTGCCGCGCAAGGCGAGGTCACGCGCGCGGAGGCGACACGCGCGTCCATTCAGCAGCAGGTCGAGTTGGCGCGGAACGATCAGTCGTTGTCCGGCAAAACGCGTCTGGCGATTTTGCAAAAGCAGCAACAAGCCGCCGAAGCCACGCTTGCCGCCGCGCGTGCGATTCTCGCCGGCAGTCAGCGCGTGCTCGCGCAGTATCGCGCGCTGCGCGATATGCCGCTAGAACTCGATGCCGCGCAGCGCAGCGCCGCCAATCAGGTGGCGATAGCGGAAGCCGGGCTTGCCGTCGCGCAAGCGGAACTGGCTATCGCCACCCGCACGCCGCAAGCGGAGGCCGTCGTGCTCGCGGAGGCGCGTCTGCGCGCGGCGCACGCCGGGCTGAAGATGGCGCAGGCGCAAGCCGCGCGGCATACGCTGACTAGTCCCGTGGCGGGAACCGTCGTCGGACGCGCGGTGGAGCCGGGGGAGGTCGTGCGCGTGGGCGCGCCGTTGCTCACCATCGCCGAGACGCGCGAGTTGGAAATGACGGTGTACGTTCCGATTCAAGACCTCGGCGCGGTGAAACTGGGACAAGCCGTCTCACTCCGATTGCCGAGTTTGCCGGGGAAGGCTTTTCCGGGCAAGGTGGCGTACGTTTCGCCAGAGGCGGAGTTCAAGCCCGCGAACATTTACAACAGCGAGGAACGTTCGGAGATGGTGTTCGCCGTGCGCGTCACCGTGCCGAATCCGGGGGGGGAGTTGAAAGCGGGGCTGCCGGCGGATGTGACGTTCGCGGAGGAGTGAGAGGGAAACAAGCGGCAAGACCCTGCGGGTTTCCAAAGCCCGCAGGGTCCTGTTTTGATCGCTACGGCGGCAACACCCAGTCCATGCCGAGGATGATGCGAATATCGGCGTCACTCTTGACGTTCGTCATTTGGCGGATGTTCTCTGGGCCCACGCGAAACATCTGGGCGAGCGCGGTCATCGTCGCATTCTTATTGGCACTGTAATCAATCAGGACCGTCTTGGGATAATCGGAACGGTCGGCGTTGCCGTACGCATAGACCTGAAACCCTTGCGCTTGCAGGTACCGGGCGGTGCGCTCAGCAATCGGCGCGTTGCTGGTCCCGTTCAGCAAGAGGATGCGTGCGGCTTCTTGCTTGATGCGCGCGGCAGTGGTCGCGTCGGAGGCGTCCAGCGGGATGATCTGATCCATCAACTGCCCTACTTTGATGCGATCGAACCACAGGACATCCGCGCCCGTGTTGGCGCGGAACTCGACGGTCATCGTTTGGTCAATCGAGCCGATGCGGATGTTTTCTGTCTTGACCTTTGCCGCCGTCTGCGCGAGCGCGAGCACTTCGGGTAATTGCATATCGGTTTCGACGATGCCCCGCATCGCTTGCGCGAGGGCGGGCAACTTGGGGAGCAAGTCGAGCCGCAACGCCTTGTCGCGAATCGCCATCAGCACCTGGATTTGTCGCCGCGCGCGCCCAAAATCGCCGTCCTGATGACGCGTGCGCGCGTACGCCAGCGCCAGTTCGCCGTTCATGTGGATTCGTCCGGCGGGGATGTACAGCGGTTTGTAGCCAAAGTTCTCGTCTGGGTACTTGGGATCGTCAATCGGCTTGGGCACGTCAATATCAATCCCGCCGAGCGTGTCCACCACTTGGCGAAAGCCGGCGAAATCCACCAGCACGTAGTAATGGATGCGCCGCCCCAAGTTGTACTCGACCGTTTTCTTTGCCAAGCCCGGGCCGCCGCCCGGGTACTTGTACAACTCGCCGTAGAAATTTGCCGTGTTGATACGATTCTCTCCCACGCCGGGAATTGGGACGTAGAGGTCGCGCGGAAGCGTTACCATCCCGGCGGTGTTCGTCTTGGGGTCGAGCGTCGCGATGATCATCGTATCGGTGCGGCAGGGACACTTTTCGGAGGGACGGCGGTCAATGCCGAGCAGGAGGACATTGACGCGCTCGCCTGCCGCGAGGTTCGGCAAACTCTCGCGCGTGGGCTGCGGCGCGGCGGAGAGGGCGGGTAGGCTTGAAATTTCTGGCAAACCGAGCACGACGACCGCCTCGCGCACAGTGTCGTAGATCTGAAAGCCAAAGAAGAGTGCGCCGCACACAAAGAGCGCAACGAGGATCAGAAAAATCAACTTGAACGGCGAACTGCTACTATTCCGACGCGGACTCATCGGCAACCCTGTCTCCTCTGTTACCCGATTCCCAGCGCGCGGTTCAATCTGGGTTGATCGAATCCAGCGATGATCGTGCCTTTTACGTTGAAGGTCGGCGTCGTTTCGTTACCGTTCGCCCATTGGCGCACCTGCGCCGCCGCCGCACGATCGCGTCCAATGTCTATTTCCACGTACTGGATGCCGCGCGCCTTCAAGTACGCGCGCGCGCGCCGGCAATCGGGACACCACGACGTGCAGTACATCACCACATCGCCCGCCGGCAGCGCGGCGGGCGGCTCGACCGGTGGCGCCGCGATCGCCGCCTGCGGTTCGACTTCCGCGAGGACGCGGAACAACTCTTCGTTGTCCGGTTGTTGGCTAATGTCGTGAATGTCTATGTAGCGGATGACGCCCTGCTTGTCAATGACAAAGATCGCGCGTTCGGTGTAACCCTCCGCGCGCAGAACGCCGTACGCGCGCGCGACCTCGCCGTGCGGGTAAAAGTCGCTCAAGAGCGGATAGGTGATGCCGCCCAAACTTTCCGCCCACGCCTTGAGGCAGGGCACGCTGTCCACGCTGAGACCCAGAACTTGGGTCTGCCTTCCCTCGAACCGGTCGAGCGCGGCTTGGTACGAGGGAATCTGGCTCGTTCAGACGGGTGTCCAGGCAAGGGGGAAGAAGATGAGCGCGACGTGGCGTTTGCCGCGATAATCGCTCAAACGAACTCTGTGACCGAGATGGCTCTCTAGACTGAAATCGGGAGCCAGTTGACCAACACGCATTGTATTTCGTCTCCTTTTGATTCTGGGAATGTCATTACAACACAAAGTATAATCGCAAAACCGCCAGAACGCAAGCGCGATACCAAGAGGATTCCGACTGGCAGTCGGCGCGTGTAGATGCGAAACCTCGAACACCTCCATTGAACGCCGACCGCCCGCGGTCATCAGTCGTCACTCTTTTTGTCAATCGCACTCGTTCAAGTATAATGGAGACGCGGCAAGATTTGAGCGTGGCTTAACGTCTTTGGTCTTGCCGGCGAATCATGTTATACTTGCGAAGAAAAATTCGTGAGGAAATTCTATTCTATGCAATCTCTCGAACTCATCCCGCCCAAACTGGCTCCTCCTCTCGACGACGGATTCCGCCCAGCGGTGCTGGCGAATCGCGCCTTTCGCGCGCGCGTCGACGCGGCTGGCGGCGTGCCACTCGTTTTCGGTTTGGAGCGCAACGATGGCGAACGCTCGCGTTGGGAGACGCGCGTTTTTCCGGAGGGACATCCGCAGTGCGCCGCGAATCTGGTGTATGCCGAACGGCTGCTCAAGTTCCTGCTCTGGGCGCGCGGCGGATGGAAAGTGTATGTCGGCGGTCCGCGCGACATCGGCGAGTTTTTGCGGCGCGAGTACTCGTCGGATGGCGCACGCCAGTTCGATTATCACTTTATGGGCGAGGATGTGTACGAGCAAACGTTCACCGTCATCCCTTGCGCCGCGTCCGATGTGCCGCCCGCGCGCGAAAGCGGCAAACCACTCGGTCGCCATCTGGATGGCTGTCGCATCGGATTCGATTTGGGCGCGTCCGATCGCAAAGTCTCGGCTGTGGTGGATGGTCGCGTGGTTTTCAGTGAAGAAGTCGTGTGGGAACCGCGCCAGCACTCCGACCCGGCGTATCACTATCGCGAAATCACTGCCGCGTTGCGAACCGCCGCAGCGAAGATGCCGCGCGTGGACGCTATCGGTGGAAGTTCTGCCGGCATCTACATCGCCAACCGTCCGATGATCGCGTCCCTTTTTCGCGGCGTGCCGAAAGACCAGTTCGACCAAGTGCGCCATCTGTTCTGGCGGATTCGCGACGAATGGGGAGTGCCGCTCGAAGTGATCAACGACGGCGATGTGACCGCGCTCGCCGGCGCTATGTCGCTCGAAGACAATGGCATTCTGGGTATCGCGCTCGGCTCCAGTGAGGCGACCGGTTATGTGACTCTCGATGGCAACCTTACCGGTTGGCTGAACGAGTTGGCGTTCGCGCCGATAGATTACAACCCCAACGCGCCGATGGACGAATGGTCGGGGGATCGTGGGTGCGGCGCGCTCTACCTGTCGCAGCAATGCGTTTTTCGACTGGCGTCCCGTGCCGGCATCGCCATCCCGCCCGGTCTTGCCGACGCGGACAAATTGAAATTCGCGCAAACGCAACTCGAAGCGGGGCATAGCGGCGCGACGAAAATCTGGGAGAGCATCGGCTGCTACTTGGGCTATGCGATCGCGCACTATGCCGATTTCTACGATCTCAAGCACGTGTTGATTCTGGGGCGCTGCACTTCTGGGCGCGGCGGTTCTATCATTCTCGATCGCGCACAAGCGGTGCTACGTTCCGAGTTTCCGGAACTCGCGCCGATTAAGATCCAACTGCCGGACGAAAAGAGCCGACGCGTGGGACAGTCCATCGCGGCGGCCAGTCTGCCAGTGCTTGAAAAGAGGAAAGATGAAATTCATTCGTGAGACGGCTGTACTTTTCGTTCCCGATGGTTTGCCGGCCGAGCCCGCCCTCGCGCGCACGACGCATCTGGGCATCGGCGCGCATCAAGACGATCTCGAAGTGATGGCGGCGCAGCCAATTCTCGAATGTTTCCAGAAACCGGACCAGTGGTTCACCGGCGTCGTGGTCACCGATGGGCGCGGCTCGCCGCGCGAGGGGTGGTACAAGAATTACAGCGACGAGGAAATGCGTCGGGTTCGCTTCAAAGAGCAGACCAAAGCGGCTGTCATCGGCGAGTATGCCGCGCAGATTATGCTCGATTATCCAAGCGCGGTCGTCAAAGATGGTGCGAACGCACAACCGGTCGAAGACCTCGTGCAAGTGCTGCGCGTCGCCCAGCCGCAGTTCGTCTACACCCACAACCTTGCCGATAAGCACGCGACGCACGTCGCCGTCGCGCTGCGCGTCATCCAGGCGATGCGGCGCTTGCCGCCGGAGGCGCGCCCGCGCCGAGTGTATGGCTGCGAAGTCTGGCGCGATCTCGACTGGATGCTGGACGCCGACAAAATCCGGCTCGATGTTTCCGCGCACGAGAATCTGCAAGCCGCCCTGCTTGGCGTGTTCGATTCACAAATCGCCGGGGGCAAGCGGT
The DNA here is from genome assembly GCA_020722265.1 of Anaerolinea sp. Classification (GTDB taxonomy): domain Bacteria; phylum Chloroflexota; class Anaerolineae; order UBA4142; family UBA4142; genus DYLA01. The sequence goes on along the minus strand of DYLA01000002.1, from coordinate 1,199 downwards.
ACGATCTCGCCGTGACGGGGCGGCGGCGCGCCCACGCCACCTTCTTCGAATCGCACGCCACCGATGTCGCGACCGGACTGACGTTCGCGATGGACCTGACGCCGCTCATCATTGACCCAACGAAAGATATAGCCGCGTTCGTGCGAGAATTCATCGAGCATTTTGCGCAGGACGTTACCGCGCGCCTCGAGGGGTTGCAATGAGCGAATATGTGCTCGCGGTAGACCTCGGGGGCACGCAAATTCGCGCGGCGCGCTGCGATGCCGCCGGACACATCCTAGAGCGCACGGCGCTGCCGGCGCGCGCGGCCGAGGGACCCGCCGCCGTGTTCGCGCGCATCGGCACCAGTATTCGCGCCGTCGCCGGCGATTGGGCGCGCGTGCGCGCGATCGGTGTGAGCGCGCCCGGTCCGCTCGATCCATGGCGCGGCATCATCCTCGAATCGCCCAACTTGCCGGGGATGATTGACTTTGCGCTCAAAGCGCGGTTGGAGCAAGAGTTTCACCTGCCCGCGTACATCGGTAACGACGCGAATCTTGCCGCGCTGGGCGAACATCGTTTTGGGGCAGGGCGCGGCGTCGCGCATATGATTTACCTCACGATTAGCACCGGCATCGGCGGCGGCATCATCACGAATAACGCGCTGTTCTTGGGATGGCGCGGTTTCGCTGGCGAAGTGGGCCATCAGACGATTGACGTGAATGGACCGCTGTGCAATTGTGGTAACATCGGCTGCCTCGAAGCGCTCGCCGCCGGATGGGCGATCGCACGCGACGCACGGGACGCGTTGCGCGCCGGGCGCGCCTCGGCGATACGTGCGATCGCGCATGACGACCTCGACCAAATCACCGGCAAGGTCGTTGTCCAAGCCGCGCGGGCGGGGGACACGCTCGCGCGCGAAATCCTCGAACGCGCCGGGCGATACATCGGCTTTGGCTTGGTGAATCTTCTGCACAATTTCGATACCGCATTGTTCGTGCTGGGCGGCGGCATAGCGATTCACGCCTGGGAGTTCCTCTATCCGCCGATGGAGGCGACGTTGCGAAAACACGCGTTTCCTTCGATGAGCCGGAGCGTGCGGATCGTGCCGGCGGAGTTGGGAGACGACGCCGGTTTGCTTGGCGCGGTGGTGCTGGTCAATGAATCAATGAGCCAATGAATCAATGAGCCAATGAATCAATGAGCCAATGAATCAATGA
>DYLA01000094.1 GCA_020722265.1 Anaerolinea sp. | reverse complement strand
TCTGCCCTGCTGGGCGCACACGCCGGTGCGCCCCTACACCGTTGCCGCGCTGACCCAAAATCTCGACGCACACCCCAGCCGCACAGTGCTATTGGCAATTTTCGAAAGGTCTGTTATAATAGAGGCGCAAGGATCATTAGGAGATTGGTCTCGGACAGAATTCCCTATGGCATCGGAACGACCATCCCCACCTCCTCCACTCTCGCGACCAGGACATTCGGAACCCTGGCGGCGCGAGCGAATGGTGCAGCGCGTTCCCGCGCATCTCGGCGAGACGACCGGCGATAACCTCCCGCCTTGGGTGATCATCGCAGGTATCGTTTTGCTGATTCTGGTAGTGTGCGCCGCGCTGTTCATTTTGCTCGGCGGCGCTAATCCTCTGGGATTCCGCGCGCCAACGGCGACGCCCACGCGTCCCTCGCGCACGACAACCCCCGCGGTGACGATTCTGCCGGTCACACTGCCCGCGCCTCCCTCGCCAACGGTGGGACCGACAGCGGCGACAGTCAAGTACAAAGTGAAATCCGGCGACACGTTGAGCGCGATTGCCGTACGCTACAAGGTTTCCGTTCAAGCGATTATGGCGGCGAATGGACTGAAAGACGAAACGATTCGCGCGGGCGAGGAGTTGCTCATTCCACTTCCCACGCCCACATCGTCACCCGGCAGTTACGCCCCTGCACCTCCCGGCACGCCAACTACCCTTTCGCTCGATTCACCCCCGCCCTCGGCATCCTCCGCCGCCACGCCGGGGGTGATTCGTCATATCGTCAAGCGCGGCGAAACCTTGTCCGAGATCGCCGCCATCTACAAATCTTCGGTCGAAGCGATTCGCTTGGCGAACCAGTTGCCAAATGCCCAGTTCCTTTCGGTCGGGCAAGAACTCATCGTACCGCTGGGTGCGTGGACGCCGACGGCAACACGCGCGCCCGTAGCCAACGTCACGCCGACCCCCACCGCGCCGTTCGCCTACGCCGCGCCGAACTTGCTCTGGCCCCCCGATAAGCACACGGTAGCCAAGTCCGACGCGCCCACCTTGTCGTGGGAATCCCCGGCGATGTTGAAACCCAACGAGTTTTACGTCGTCCATGTGGAATACGTCGCGGGGAACGATACCAAGACCTTGCCCTCGCTCACGATTCGGCAAGGAACGAGCGTCAAACTCGACCCGGCGGTGTACTATCCCGGCGCGAACCCAAGCGGATGGCAGTTCTCGTGGTACGTCGTCGTGGTGAGCCAGAGCGCCGCCACGGCACCGGGACAATCGCCACAAATTTGGGCGCAGAGTCCGCCCAGCAAAACGTGGACGTTCGTGTGGCGTTGACCCCTCCGCGCTTTCATTCCCCCAACGTGACCGAATCGTCCGCGCTCCCCACTACCGGCAAGCGCTCGCCGGTCTCCGTATCGTACCAGCCGACGCGCAGAGTGTACTGGTCGCCCGGCAAATCCTTCGGCACCTTCAGCGTGTACGTCTCGCGCACCATTTCTCCCACCGCCCAGCGCGTCGTCGGATAGACGCCACCGCGCGGCTCGCGATCGTCTTGGGCGACCTTCGCGCCCGTCGCGTCTTCGAGGTGCACGAACGCGGTGTAGCGCCGCTCGAGTGCGCGCCGCGCTTGCCAGACGACTTGGAGTGTCAGATTTCCCGGTTTCGAGGTTTCTGCTTGCGCGCGCCAGCCAACGAGCGCGAGGGCATCGCCGAAATTCGCGGCTTGGAGACGCAGCGGTGGCGCGGGCGCATAGAGTTCGTACTTGCCCAGCGTGTCCACGCGCGCGTAATAGCGATCGAGCGCGGAGACGAACTCGCGCGTAAAACGGCGATAATGATCCACATCCTCGCGCGTGCCACGCTCTAGAATCACGAGCGGGAACGCACCGTCGCGCAAGCCGTTCAACTCCCAGCGCTGATCCCACTTGCCGCTGCGCGCGAGCGAACTGTATTGAAACGTGTAGTACACCACCGGTTTGCCGCTCGTCACCAAGGCACCCATATCCTCCGAGATGATCGGGCTGGGCGTTCGCTGGAGCCACGCGGCGAGTTCGCGATTCGCTGGTAAATCGCGCGCCACCAACTCCGCCGCGACGCGCGGGTCGTGCCACATCAACGCCAGTTGGAGCAGCAAGAACAGAGGGACGATGCTTCTAACCGGTCGTCGGTCTCCATCCGCCACTCGTTCGACCGCTGACCGCAGATTATAATCCCCAAAGCGAAGCGGGGCGAGACCGCCGACCGCCGCGCCCGCAAAGACGCAGGCGATGGCAATCGCCTCGAAGAAGTAATTCTCCCATGCGCCCATACGTCCCGCCATTGCCAATCCCGCGAACGCCGTCGCCGCGTAGATTTCGAGCACGCCGATGCGCCGCGCGCGCACGCGCGCAGCCCAGCCCCATACCGCCAGCGCGAAGAGAATCGGGAAGGTCAGCGCGAAATTCTCGAGCCGCGTGACGAGTTGCTCCGGCAAGAACACCGTCGCGTTGGACTCGATCAAGCCGAACGTGAATCCGCCGCCGGTGAGGTAATCGAGCGCGAGGAACAACGCGCCACCCAGCACTCCGAGCACAAGCGCGAACGCGAAGGCAGCGCGTTTCGCGCGCAGAAAGATCGCACCGAACGCGGCGAGGGGCGCGGCGAAGAGAGTGTGTTTGGTGTAGAGAGCCAGGAGGAAGAAAGCCGTCGGCAGTAGGCAGGACGTAGGCAATGATGGAGAGAGTGTTGACCGTTTCCGCTCCCACTGCCACACTATGTACACGCCGCCAAACGCGAACGCGAGTCCAAGCAAATCCACGCGAAAGAGTGGAATCCAGTGGTAGACGTACGGCGAGCCGAGAAATAACAGCGCCGCCAGCGCACCCGCGCGGCGTGCGCGCGTTTCGATGCGGACGATGCGGTAGATCAGCGCGGCGACGATCAGCGCGGACGCGACGTTGAGCCAGCGTCCGCCCGCGTAGCCAGCGCCGAAAATCGGCGTCAGCGCGGCGGCGAGGAGCATCGCTACCGGCGGATAGTTGGAGGAGGCGTACGGGAAATCGCTCATCCCCCTGTAAATCGTCTGACCGCGCGCGAGTTGCTGTGTGAACCACAGCACGATCCCCTCACCATAATCGAGTTGATAGGGATACGTCAAACCCACGCACGCGAGCCAAAGCGTCAGTAACAGGTCAAGTCCCAGCCCCAGCCAAACGCACAGCCACAGAAACCCAGACAGCCGATTCATCGGCGGTATCTTAACAGAGGTTGCGCTGCGCGTCAAAAACCCACGAGCCAACTTGGCACCCGCCGTAACTCGACGGTGCGAAACTTTGTCAAACCGACGTTTTGCGATTATAATTGACACACTCCCAATGTCGAGGTACGCCAGAATGATTTCACCTACACGTCACCTGCTTGCCGCGCTCATCGGCGCGGCGTTCCTCCTCACCGCTTGCGAGGCGGTGGATGCGACGCCCACCCCGCGCCCCACGTGGACCCCACGTGTTGTCACTGCCGTGACGATTGCTACACCCCCACCAACCGAAACGCCATGGCTCGCGCCGGTGTTGGGCTCGACCCCGACGCCATCACCGACTCTCACCGCTACGCCGGTCTCCGTCGCGCGTTCTGTCGCCGCCGCGCCACAGCCCGCCGCGCACAATCCCCTTTTGCCGGTCTTGGGCAAATTTCCGCCGCTCCCGGTGCCCGCTCGCCCAGCGAACATCAATCCGCTTACCGGACTTGCGGCAGACCCCGCGCTCTTGCAACGCCGCCCGATTGTCGCGCGCGTTGGCAACGAGCAAATCGTCCGCAATAACGCCTGGCACGCCGGGCTAAGCGTTGCCGATCTCGTCTTCGAGGAATTGATTGACATCATCGGCTCGAATTACGCGACCACGCGCTACAGCGCGGTCTTTCTCAGCACCGACCCACCGCTCATCGGACCCATCCGCAGCGGACGCATCATCAATTTTCAAATCGTGCCGATGCTTGATGGCGCGCTCGCGCACGCCGGGGCGAGCGATGGAACGCGCTGGCTCTTCTCGCAAACGCCGATGATCAATCTCGACGAGTACTTTAACCAACCGGCGTATTGTTATATGGATATCAAGACGCGCCCCTACTACGGTCGCCTTTACACGGCCGCGCCGCGCCTCCGCGAGTGGTTGCGCCAAAAGGGGTGGGAAGCATCGGTCCCGCTGTACGGTTTCGCGTTTTCGGACCGCGCGCCGGCGGGCACGCCGGTTACCAGCATTGCGCTGAACAAGGCGCCGTGGCCCTCTGCCGCCGCCGTGCAATGGAAATACGATGCCGCCAGCGGCAAGTACCTGCGCTTTACCGTCGGCTCCGCGCATATGGATACGCTCTACACCATTACCGCTAAATGGGGCAACGGCGCGGCTTGCGTTCCCACCGGCACCCCCGCACAAACGCAGATCCGCGCGGCAAACGTCGTCATCCTCTCCGCCAAACACGAAAAGACCGACATCATCGAGGACTCGAACAACGCCGTGTCCGCGCACATCATCCTCACCGGGCAAGGAGCCGCGCAATTTTTCCGCGATGGCGTGATGGTTCAGGGCACATGGCAACGCGCTAGCGAGCAAGAGTTCTTTCGATTCGTAGACAAGTCCGGCAACCCGATTACACTCAAGCCGGGCAACACGTGGTTCGAGATCGTCCCCACCGGCTACCCCGTCGAGGTCAAGTAGGGGCGAAGCCTCTGCGAGCGCGCGAGTACAGACGGGTGAACAACTTTTACCTCATCGGACTGACCGGCAACCTAGGCAGCGGCAAGAGCACGGTGCGCCGAATGTTGGAAGGACTGGGCGCGCGTGGCATTGACGCCGACGCGCTCGCGCACGTGGCGATGCGACGCGGGATGCCCGCGTGGTTTGCCATCCTCGATGCGTTCGGCGCGGAGATTTTGCAGCCGACCGGACGGATTGACCGCCGCCGACTCGGCGCGCGCGTCTTTGGCGATTCCGCCGCACTGGGCAAGTTAGAATCCATTCTCCATCCCGCCGTCGGCGCACTGACGAAAGAACTCTTGCGCGAGACGCGCGAACCGATCGCCGTCGTCGAAGCGGTCAAACTGGTCGAAGCCGGGATGCATTTGTGGTGCGACGCGCTCTGGGTCGTCACCTGTGTGCCCAAAACGCAAATCGCGCGCGTGATGCGCTCGCGACAGATGAGCGCGGAGGACGCCAGCGCGCGCCTCGCCGCGCAAGGTCCGCTCGATGGCAAACTCCGACTCGCACAGGTGGTCATAGACAACAGCGGCGACGAAGACGCTACCCGCGCCCAGGTAGAGCAGGCCTGGCACGCGATTCGCCCGGAGACCGCGCGCGACAAACGCGAATGGCTCTGGGGTACCATCCCCACGCCCGCAGTCGAAGCCGCGCCCGCAGTCGAAGCCGCGCCCGCGCCCGCTTCGGCTGTCGAATTAGAAGTGCGACGCTCGCGCCGCAGCGATCTCGACGCGCTCGCCGTCGCGCTCGCCCAAGCGGAGAACCGCGCCCAGCCGCTCGCGCGCGCGGAGGCGCTCAAGCGTTTTGGCGAGCGCGGGTATCGCATCGCGATTGGCGGGGGACGCATCGTCGCATTGGCAGCATGGGAGGCGGAGAACCTTGTCGCCGTGGTGCGAGAGGTTTGGGCCGAGTCCACCACCGCCGCGTGGGACGCGCTGCCCAAACTGTTTGCACTGATCGAGGAAGAAGCGCGGGGGCTGTTGTGCGAGGTGGCAGTGCTGCTCATTCCGGCGACGGCGCCGACTTGGCTCGCCGAGCAGGCGCGCACGGCCGGGTACGAGCCGGCGGAAATGAACGCGCTGCACCCGGTCTGGCGCCAAGTCGTGCAAGAGCGCTTGCAGACCGGGGATTGCCTCTGGCGCAAACAATTGCGCGAGGGGATCATCACCAAACCGGTGTAACCAAGCTTTCGCACCCTAGACCCAGCCATCGGAAAGCGCGTGGAAGTGACAGATTGAATCGGTCAGTCGGCTTGTCAAGCGCGCGGGTGCGAAATCTTGGCTAAGCGCCGCTGGCAGCAGACGCAACCAGCGGCGTGGAGGAGAATCGAAATGACGATGTTGAAGGAATTTGTAGGACGGCACCCGCGCGTGACGATGTGGCTCGCGCTGGCGTTCGGGATGGTCGTGATCTTGTTATGGTCGGCGAAAGACGTGGGCTTGCAACTGACGCAGTTGCTCGCCCTCGTCATCGCGACGATCATCCTCGCCGGGCTATGCGTCTGGATCATCGGTTGGGAGGATGCAGAGGACGAGTCGGCGAAAAACTAGCGCGTGAACATATCGCGACCGACGGCGGTGAGCGGTCCCACTTGGGCGAAGACTTCGACCAGAGTTGTCGAGGCGATCGGTTGGTTACCGATTTCGAAACTGAGTGAGGATTTGCCGGCTTTGTCCGATGGCATCAGTGGGAAGACGCGATTGCCATTCGCCATATAGACGATGGCATACAAGGCAGCCCCGGCAACGGGTCTGCCGTCTTGATCATACACACTCACGTCAACGTACTGCGGTCCCGTGGGACCGGTCTGGCGAAACCGCACGCGCACTTGGAGCGCCATCACCATCGTCGGCGGTACCGGCGTCGGCAAGACGTAGGGCGTCTGCGGTGAGACCGGTAGCGCGCTCAGCGCGTTGAGAGAATATTCGTGGCACCAGTCGTTCGCCGCGCGCGCGCGCTGGGCGGAGTTCGGATGATATTTGTCCAGATACAACTGCCCGATCGGAGCCGTGCGGATGGCGCCGGAGCCGCTCAAATCCCATTCCACACGCATCCGCTGAAAGTACTGGACGAATTTGCCCTCCTCATAGCGCAGCCCCGAAATCGGATAGCCGAACACATCAATGCCGCCGCGCTGGTCGAAAAATTCTTTGATCGCAAACGTGATGATTTGCCCCGATTCAGGAAAGTAGCGAAAGTTGGGATGGTTCGGCGGCGGAATCGCTCTGGAGGGAACGGGCGGATCCTCGGCGGCCTTGCCGTAGTATTCTCTTCCCAGCAGACCGAGCAGGACCTGAAACGCTTCGGGATTGCCTGGGTGCAGTTCGAGTCGTCCGCCCGCAAAATACTGCACGACCAACCCATTCTCCATAAACGCTTCGGTTTGGGGCGCGCCGAGATTCTCCACTCCCTTGCGCGCCAAAAAAGTCTTGAGAAACGCGCCGTGAAGATTGTGTCCCGTGTCCAAGACGTACACGCAAGTCGGTCCCTCTGCGAGAGCGACCGTGTCCACTCGCGCGATCTCACTGACCAACCCCAGCAGCAATCCGAGTAAGACCGCTGTTAGCACCCGCATAGCAGCCCCCTTTCGTCCCACGGGTATAATACAACAAATTCCGCCTCGATGCAATTGTTCACGTGAGAGTGCGTTCGACGCCTGTTCCAAACATAAAAAACACCCGAACGTTCAACGCCGAACGCGGGTGAAGATTTGAGATGATGAGGTGCGCTCTCGCCCGAAGATCACCTCGGGTTTGGATCGAGCGCACGCGCTCGCGCTAACACGAGCAAGACGAACAAACCGGTTCGTAATTGCGCGAGAACGTAGGATGCTGCAATGACTCCCACTGACAACGTGCCGAATGGGTCGCGAAGAACCTCCAACGTGATTCTTGCTTCGGCAACTCGGCGATCATAGCGCGAACGTTCGCGCGTTAGACCCGTAGCTTTGCGTCCCCGCCTTTCGACGGGTTTGCCTTTATCGGCGTTCAAGATGATTTTATTCCAAATGTTCGGCGAAACAATGGGATAAAGGTCACAAACTTGTGCGCGATCTGCAAACTGGTGTTCCCAAGTTGAGACTCAAATGACTATCGCTATCACTTTTGCCGGCTGCATTCTTTTCGCGCTCATCATCGCAATCGTGTGGACGGGTATGCGGCGGTTGATTTTCCCGCCGCACCGCCGCGCCACCCAGTCGCCGGTGGATTTGGGGTTGTCTGCCGAGTCGGTCGCGTTCGATACTCACGATGGACTGACTTTGCGCGGCTGGTTCATCCCGGCAGCGCAACCGCGCGGCACGATTGTTTTCTGTCATGGCTATACCGGCGATTGTTCACCCGATCTGATCTACGCGCCCGATTTCCATCGTGCGGGCTACAACCTGCTCCTGTTCGATTTTCGCGGGCACGGCGCGAGCGATGGACATTTGACCTCGGTCGTCTATCTGGAACGCCGCGACTTGCTCGCCGCGCTCGATTGGTTGCGCGCGCGTGGCATCGCGCGAGTTGGGCTGCTCGGCTTTTCGATGGGAGGCGCCGTCGCGCTGGCGACCGCGCCGCATACCGAAGCAGTCGTCGGCGTGATTAGCGATTCAGCGTTCGCAGAGTTGTGGCGCATCGTCGGGCACGCGCTCGTGCGGCGCGGCATGCCTGCGTGGTGCGCTATGCCGCTGGGATGGCTCATCCTCCTGTGCGCCGGGCTGCGCCTGCGCGCGAACTTGTTTTCCGCCGACCCGATTCATTGGATCGGTCGGATTGCGCCGCGCCCAGTGTTGCTGATGCACGGCGAAGCAGACGACGAGGTACCGGTGGCGGAAGCGCGACGTCTCTTTCGCGCCGCGCGCGAGCCCAAGGAGTTGTGGCTCGTGCCCGGCGCGTCGCACCGCCAGATCGAAACGGTGGCGCGTGACGAGTATCGGCGCCGGCTGATCGAATTCTTCGACCGAGTGTCTTTCGAATGATATGTGTCAAGCTGTTTCCAATGCCCAAACGAATCTGGTTCCTCCTCGCGCTCGCGCTACTCACCGCATGTTCACCCGCCGCCGATCCAGAACCAACACCCATCCCAGAACTCCCGTCGTCCCCAACGCCCGAACCGCTCGAAACGCCCACGCCGGTCTTTGCCTCCGATCCATTCGATGAAGGAATGCTCGCGCGGCGCAACGGCAACTATCCGCGCGCGATTGCCGCGTTTCTGGCGACGCTCAATGCCAACCCCGCGCCTGACCTCGCCGCCGAAGCGCAGTACCGCCTTGGCGAAGCGTACTGGCTCAACAACGACCCCGCGCGCGCGATCAACGCGCTGAACGCGTACCTACAAGCAAATTCCGCCGGCGCGCACGCGCCCGAAACGCACTATCTCCTCGCCGACGCGTACCGCGCGCACAAGGACTATCCGAGCGCACTCGAACAGTTACGCCTCTACCGCGATCAGTCTCCCACCCTCGTCGGCGATACGGACGCGGCAATTGCCGATCTCCTGATTCTCGCCGGTGACAGCGACGGTGCGCTCGCGCAGTATGATCGCGCGCTGCAAGATACGACGCTGACGAACAGCGCGCGCGTCAACATCCTGCTACGCCTTGCCGACGCGCATCAAGGGCGCGGCGAGCCCGCGCGGGCGGCGGCGCGCTACGACGCCGCACTCCCGTTGGCTGCCGACGCGCGCACCAAAGCCGATTTGCTCTTGCGCGCCGGCGACGCGTACGCCGCCGCCAACCAACTCGATGCCGCGCTCGCACGCTGGGGCGAGGCGATTACCAAGTACCCGGAACAGCGCGCGGCGTACCAGTCGCTCATCAATCGGTTGAATCGCGGCGGTGCGGTAGACGAATTTCAGCGCGGCGTGGTGGACTATTATGCCGCCGCGTACGACCCCGCTATCGCCGCGTTTCTGCGTTACCTGCAAAACGCCGGCGCACCGCGCGTCGGCGACGCGCGTTACTTTCTTGCCAGCGCGTACGCGCGCAAGGGCGCGTCCACACAAGCCATCGCCGAGTACGACAAGATCATCAAGTCGCTGCCTAAGGACGCGCGCGTACCGGACGCGTACTTTGGCAAAGCCACTGCGTACGCCGCGCTCGGCAAGACCGACGACGCCGTGGCGGTGTACAAGAAATTTGCCACGACCTTCCCGGAGCACGCGCGCGCCGATGACGCGCTCTGGAACGCCGCACTCTGGCTCGACCGCGCGCAGCGCTACAGCGCGGCTGCCGCGCTCTATGAGGAACTGCGCGCCAAATATCCGACGCGCGACCGCGCCGCAGAGGCGTTGTTCCGTGCGGGACTCGACCATTATCGCGGCAAAGATTTCAAAACCGCGAGCGCGCGCTGGCAAACCCTCGTGACCGCGTATCCGCAAACGCCGTTCTACTCACGCGCGCTCTTCTGGCTCGGTAAAGCCGCGCAGGGGCGTGGGCTTGCCGCCGATGCCCAGAAGTATTGGACGCAAGCCGCCGCGCTCGACAACGGCTACTATTCATGGCGCGCCAAAGAACTCCTTGCGCCGATGCCAGCGAACATCACTTACGACCTCGCGCGTTATGCGATGGACGACGCGGCGGAACGCCTCGAATTCGAAAACTGGCTTGCCGGCTGGACACAGACCTCTGCGAACGGCGCACTCGACCCCGCCACGCAAGCCGATTTGCGCTTTCGGCGTGGCGCAGAGTTGCTGCGACTCGATCGCACCGTCGAGGCGCGGCGCGAACTCGCCGGACTGATCGAGGCGAAGAAGCAAGACGCCGCCGCACTCTACGCGCTCGCGCTGTACCTGCGCGAGAACAACCAGTTTTCCCTCGCGCTCGACTGCGCCGAAAAGATCGCACGGCTCGCCGGCAGCGCAAGGGCACCCGCCGCGCCGCGCTGGCTCTGGCGATGGCGTTACCCCACCTACTACGCCGACCTCGTCGTCGCCGAGGCGAAGACGAACAACGTTGACCCGCGGTTGTACTTTGCGCTGATTCGGCAGGAGAGCAGTTTCAATCCTTGGGCAACCTCATCGGCGGACGCGCGCGGACTCGCGCAGATCATCCCCTCCACCGGTCGCGATATCGCCCAGCGATTGCGCGTGACGAATTTCTCGCTCGACCAGTTGTATTTGCCGTACGTCAGCGTCCGCTTTGGCGTCTGGTACTTTGCGCAAGAATGGCAACGTTACAAAGAGCCGATTTACACACTCGCCGCGTACAACGCCGGGGGATCGCGCGTGGCGCGCTGGCAGCGTTCTGATCTCGACCTGGCGGTCGAAGAGATTGACATTGCCGAGACCGCGCTCTACATTCGCACGGTGTACAGCAATTGGAAGCAATATCAACAGGTGTATCCCTAGAGGGGTAGCACCACAGTAAATCGTGGACATGGGGGTTCAGGGG
>DYLA01000093.1 GCA_020722265.1 Anaerolinea sp. | reverse complement strand
CAAAGCCCCCTGAACCCCCATGTCCACGATTTACTGTGGTGCTACCCACTCCTTTCCTGCACGCTAAAAGTCAACTGGCTTGCCCTCGTAGGCGTACCAGAAAATTTTCTCCAATTCCGCGCGGTCGGGCTGACGCGGGCTGGCGACGATGGAGGAATCGTTCTCCGCGTGATCCATCATCGTTTCCAGCGCAGCCACGTAATCCGCGCGCGCGACGCCGAGCGACGCGATGTTCGTATTCGATTCAAGCCGCGACTCCAGATCACGCACCGCCTGGATAAACTGGCGCGCCCCTGCCTCCGCGTCGCGAAACTCGATGCCGATGAAACGCGCGAGGTCGGCGTAGCGATGCATGCCGCCGTTCACCGCGAACTCCATCGTGTAGGGGAGGAACAAACTAACGGCGCGCCCGTGTGGAATGTGGAACACGCCGCCGAACGCATGCCCGATCGCGTGCGCCAAGCCGGTGAGCGAATTGATAAAGCCCAGCCCGGCAATCGCGGCGGCGTTGTGCATCTTCTCGCGCGCTTCCGCGTCGCTGCCGTCGGCGTATGCGAGCGGGAGGTAGCGGAAGATGAGTTCGACCGCCTTGAGACACATCGCATCGGCAAAATCGTTGTGCCAGTTCGCGCTATAGCCCTCGACAGCGTGCGTCAGCGCGTCGAGACCGGTGTCGGCGGTGAGACGCGGCGGCATATTCATCGCGAATTGTGGATCCACAATCGCAATCGTCGCGAGCGTCTCGCGCGAGCCGAGTCCCAGTTTGCGCTTTTCCTTCGGGTCGGAGAGGACAAGTGCCCAGGTGACCTCGGAGCCGGTGCCGCTGGTGGTGGAGATTGTGATGAGGTGCGCCTTCTTGCCCAAGCCAAAGTACTCGATGGGCGCGATGCCGTCGGGGGAAACCTCCGGGCGTTCGTAGAGGACCCAGATCGCCTTCGCGGCGTCCATCGGCGAGCCGCCGCCGAGCCCGACGATCCAATCGGGCTCGAACTCGCGCACGAGGGCGGCGCCACGGCGAATCGTATCGAGCGAGGGTTCGGGTTCCACTTCGGCAAAGACGCGCGTTTCGATATTCGCTTCGGCGAGTTGTGCCTTCACCCAGTCCACGAACCCGAACTGGACCATCTGCGCGTCGGTGATGATGTAGGCGCGCGTGCCGCGAATCTGCGCGAGGTACGATAACGCCCCTTCACCGAAGACGATGAGAGGACTGTCGAAGAACCACATAGAAACCTCCGGTGAGCCAATGAGCCAATTGCCAAATGTGCCAATGAGCCAAACTCATAAGCGTTTATTGGGTTCATTTTACATCTCGAACTCGGTGTCAATGCGCGTGCAGGCGCGCACGATTTCTTGTGCGGCTTTGACGCTCTTCATCACCTTGACCATATCGCCTTTGAGTTTCAATTGTCCGGTCATCAGCGCTTGAATCGGGTCGAGTTTCGCCATCACGACCTTTTTCCACGCGCCGTACTTGCCAGACATAACGAACGCTGGGTTCTTCTCGCTCTTGTCTTTGACGAGGCATGCGCCGCGCGACTTGCCGTGCCACAAGTCCATATAAAGATAGATCGTCTCGGTAAGCGCGCCTTCGGGTTCGATGACGAAATAAAAGTCGCCTTCCCATGTCTTGGCAGCGTCCTCGTACGCTTGACTCGCGTTCAACTCGTTGTGGAGCGCTTGCACCCACTCCTCGGAGCCGAATTTCAATTTTGCCATAATCGCATCTCCTTCGATGAATTTGGCGCGCACCGCGCGTCACCCAGATTATACCACACTCTGAGCGATTTGACACGCGCCGCGAGGCGTGCTAGAATCGCCGCAACTGAATCGAGCAAAGACGAGGACGGAGACGAGTACGCGCGTGCGCGATCACAGCGAACTGCCGCCCGGTGCAAGGCAGGGACGGCGCGCGCGGAAATCCACTCCCCAGTTGGAAGCGAAACAAGTTTCCCCGGCCACGCACCGTTACCGCGCTCAAGATGAGCAAGTTCGAGGTTAAAAGTACGCAACCTTGAAACCTCGAACCTGAAACTCGAAAAAAGGTGGCACCGCGAATCCTCTCGCCCTTTGGGGTGGGAGGATTTTGTTTTATCGAAAAAGGAGGCATTATGTTCGATCTTAGACTCATCCGCGAGCAACCCGACCGCGTGCGTGACGCGCTGCGTCAGCGCGGCGACGACGCGACGCGCGTGGACGTTATCCTCGCCGCCGACGCGGAACGCCGCCAGACACTCGCCGAACTCGAAGCGCTGCGCGCCCAGCGCAACACGGCATCGAAGGAAATCGGCACGATGAAGGACGACGCCACGCGCGAGGCGCGCAAGGCGCAGGTGCGCGAAATCAACGCGCGGATCGAGACGCTCGAACAAGCCGTGAACGATGTCGAGGCGCGCCTGAACGATGCGCTCGCCCAGATGCCGAACCTCCCGGACGACGACGTGCCGCGCGGCAAAGACGAAAACGACAATGTCATCGTCAAGACGGTCGGCACGCCGCGCCCCTTCGATTTCGAACCGTTGGCACACTGGGATTTGGGACCCGCGCTCGGCATCCTCGATTTTGAACGCGGCATCAAACTCGCAGGCTCGCGCTTTTACGTGCTGAGCGGCGCGGGCGCACGCCTGCAACGCGCGCTGATCCAATGGATGCTGGATGTGCACCTGGCGCAGGGTTATCGCGAAGTGTACTTGCCCTTTATGGTGAAAGAACAAATCGTCTTCGGCGCCGGGCAACTCCCCAAGTTCCGCGACAACCTGTACCGCGACGTGGAACGCGACGCGTGGTTCGTGCCGACGGCCGAAATCCCACTGACCGGCTTGCACGCCGGCGAGATTCTCGACGGTGCGCGCCTGCCGCTCCACTATGTGGCGTACACGCCTTGCTTCCGCAAAGAGGCAATGTCGGCGGGCAAGGACGTGCGCGGCATCAAGCGCGGCTTTCAGTTCGACAAAGTGGAAATGTACAAATTCTGCCTCCCCGAAAATTCGCCCGTGGAACTCGAAACGCTGCTCGACAACGCGGAGGCAATCTGCCGCGCGCTCGCTATTCCCTACCGCGTGAAACTCCTCTGCACTGGCGACCTGGGGTTTGCCGCGCGCAAAACGTACGATATCGAAATGTGGGCACCCGGCTGCAACGAGTGGCTCGAAGTCTCCTCCTGCTCGAACGTCGGCGATTTTCAGGCGCGGCGGTCGAACATTCGCTTTCGCCGCCAAGCCGGCGCCAAGACCGAGTTCGTCCACACCCTCAACGGGTCGGGACTGGCGCTGCCGCGCACGCTGATCGCCGTCATCGAAAACTATCAACAGCGCGAGGGGACGATCGTCGTGCCGGAAGTGCTGCGCCCGTACGTCAAGATGGATGTGATCAAGTAACAAGGCAAAAGTAGAACCTTGAACCTGAAACTCGATTCGATGGCGCAAGGCGGCGAAGCGCTCGGACGCGACGCCGGCGGGCGCGTGGTGTTCGTCCCGTACGCGATTGCCGGCGAAGAGGTCGTCGCGGAAATCGTCGCGGCGAAAAAAGGCTACGCGCGCGCGCGACTGGTGGAGATCGTCACGCCATCGCCGGCGCGCGTGTCGCCGCGCTGCGAACATTTCGGGGCATGCGGCGGCTGCCAATGGCAGCACCTCGCGTACGACGCGCAATTGCGCTTCAAGACCGACATCGTGCGCGAACAATTCGCGCGCATCGCCCGGATGCCGGACGCGCCGGTGCGCGACACTCTGGGGATGCACGAGCCGTGGCGCTATCGCAACAACGTCCAGTTTCAGTTGGATGCGGCGGGACACTTGTGCTTGTGCGCGCTCGAAGCGCACGACCTCGTACGCATCCGCGAGTGTCATCTCCTGCATCCACTGCTCGACGAAATGTTTGGCGCGCTCGAATTCGCGGGCGCGGATTTTGCCGGCGTGACGCTGCGCGCGGGCACGCGCACCGGCGAAAAACTGCTGCTGCTCGAAGGGCGCGACGACGCGCCGCCGCAAATCGCTACGGACGAGCCGATTTCGATTGTGTACCAAACGCCCCGCGGCGATACGCTCCCGCTGGTCGGCAAGGACGCGCTGCACGAAGAGTTGCACGGACGCGTCTTTCGCATCTCGCCGTCAGCGTTCTTTCAGGTGAATACCGCGATGGCGGAGATGCTCGTGGATTTGGTCGAGCGATACCTCGCGCCGCGCGCGGACGACGTGCTGCTGGACGCGTTCGGGGGCGTGGGGACGTTCGGCATGCTGTTCGCGTCGCGCGTCGCGCGCGTCATCGAAATCGAGGCGAGCGCGCGTGCAGCGGAGGATGCGCGCGCGAACGCGGTGGAATTTTCGAACGTCGAGTTTCATCGCGGCAAGGTCGAAGAGGTCTTGCCGAATCTGAAAGCGTCGGCGAGTATCGTCGTCGCCGATCCGCCGCGCGCGGGACTCGCGCCGCGCGCCCTCGCCGCGCTGCTTGCGCCGTCGCCGCGCGCCCTCGCCTACGTCTCGTGCGATCCAGCGACGCTGGCGCGCGATGCGCGCCGTCTCGTGGATGGCGGCTATCGCCTCGTCGAAGTGCAACCGGTGGATATGTTCCCGCAGACGTACCACATCGAAAGTGTGAGTTGGTTCACACGGGAGTAGATCGCCAGAGCCGGCTGGCGTTGTTCCCCAGAATGTTCGCCAACTCATCCGCCGTCAGTCCCGCGCCGCGAATTTCGTCGAGGAAGGGAACGAAACTCGGCTCGCGTTGGCGTTTGGGATACAGAATCAACGGAAAGTCGCTGCCGTAGAGAACGCGTTCACTGCCGACGATGCCGACGACGACGCGGAAAATGTCTTGGGAGTACAAGAGAGGCGACGCCGCCGAATCGTAGAAAATGTTGCGCGCGGCAGCGCGCACTTCCGGCATCAGTTCATAGAATGGAAATCCGCCGCCCCAGTGCCCCAGAACGAGTTTCAGATCGGGCAGCGCTTGGATCAGCGCGTACACATCGGCGAGCGGCAACTTGCCTTTGCCGGGATACGCGTGTCCAACCGGTTCGTTCGTGTGCAAGAGCAGCGGCACCCCCAGCGCCGCCATCTCGCGCGCCAGTGCGAGGAACTCGGCATCGTCGAGCCGGAAATTTTGCCCCTCCGCGTTCAACTCGCCGACGCCGACCGCGCCGCCGGCTATGCCGCGATGCAATTCGCGCCGCGCGGCTTGCCCCGCGTTCGGCTGCACGGTGACGAGCGCGAGCAACCGATGCGGATGCCGGCGCGCGAGGTCCATCAGCCAAGTGTTTTGCTCGACGCACACCGCGTTGTCTTGCCACGCCCAGCCCGCCAGCACCGCGCCGTCAACTCCCGCCGCGTCCATCGCCGCGAGGATTTCGTCCGCGCCGACCATTCGCGCGCGCGGTCTGCCGTACAGATGCGCGAAGAACGCGTCGCGGCTGGCGTAGCGTTCTCGCTGCGCGATCACCTCCGGCGAAAAGATGTGCGTGTGCGAGTCTATGATCATCGTGTTTCCACCTTTCCCAAGACCGAGCCGATAAACTCGCGCGCGCCGCGCGCGAATTCGTCAATCGCGAGCGCGCGTTTGCCGGCGAGTTGGACACGGCGCAAAACGAGCGCGCCCGCGCCGGTGGCGACGGCGATGTCGGTATCCACGCGCAGTACCGTACCCGGCTTGGCTGCACCGCGCCACTCGCGGCGCGGCGCGCTCTCCAGCACGTCGAGTGGCTGGCTGCGCCAATGCGTGAACGCGCCCGGCCACGGCTGGAACGCGCGCACCTGCCGCGCCAACTCATCGGCGGAGCGCGTCCAATCGAGTTCGCCTTGCGCTTTGGTGATTCGCTCGCACCACGTCGCCTGAGCGGGGTCTTGGGGGCGCGGCGTGAGTTCGCCGCGCAGCCAGCGCGCCACAGTGTCGAGGTAAATCCCCGCGCCCCACTCAGCGAGGCGCGCGGTCAGCGTCCCGGTCGTCTCCTCCGCACCAATCGGCGTGCGCTCCTGCGCGAGGATGTCGCCGGCGTCCAACTGTGCGGTGACCAAGTGAATCGTCACGCCGGTTTCGGTATCGCCGGCGAGAATCGCCGCTGCGATGGGAGACGCGCCGCGCCAGCGCGGCAAGAGCGACGGGTGAATGTTCAGGATGCCGCGCGGCGGCAGCGTGAGGATTTCGTTTGGGATGTACTGCCCGAACGCGGCGACCAGAATCAAATCGGGGCGCAACGCGCGCAGCACGTCCAGCGATTCAGGCTGGCGCAAACTCGCGAATTGCAAAACCGGCAAACCGAGTTCGAGCGCGACGCGCTTGACCGGCGGCGCGGTCAGGTGGCGGCCGCGCCCCGCCGGTTTATCCGGTTGACAGACGACGCCAACGATGTCGTACTGTTCGCGCACGCCGCGCAGAGTCGGCACACCGAATTCCGGCGTACTCATAAAGATCACCCGCATCGTCGTTTCCCCCGCCAATGCTTTCTCGCGCGCCACCGCCGCGTCAATTCGAACCCGCCGGCGAGGAGAATCGTCTGGAACGCGGCGGCGATGAACGAAATTTGCGCGAGCGCATAGTTGTAGATGCCGCTGCCGGTTTCCCTCGCGGCGTACACGTTGATGAAAAGCACCGCACCGATCAAGAACACCGCGCCGATGACGAGCGGCAGCGCGGCAACCCCGAGCGCGATGATTCTGCCGCGCCGCGAGTGCGCGGTCAAGTACAGAAACGCCGCGCCGCCGATGAGCGCGCCAATGCCCACGCGCGATCCCGCGTTCAACCCGACCGGCTTTTCGGTGATGGCGACATCGGCGAGGTGTAGATGGGCGTACAGCGCGCAGAGCAGCGCGAATCCCAAGCCGATAACTGCCGCCATCGGCAGATACGCGCGCGTCGCCGGTTCACGCCACAATCGCCACGCCACCATCAGCCCGACGAGAATCCCACCCGCGAGGAGCAAGACGCCGTCCTGCACGAGCCAAAAGAGCGCGGTGTCCATCGCGTCGCGCAGCGCGTCGAGCGCGTACCACAGCACAGGCGCGGCGCGCTGCAAGCGCAAAGTGACCTCGCCGCCAGGATGCGCGACGAGAACGAACTTGTCGCCGCCGATATTCGCCGCCTGCACGCGCGAGTTGTAGAACCAATCGCCATCGCCAGCAGCGCCGATACCGGCAACCTCGACGAAATCGTACGCCGCGCCGCCGGGGACGCGAATCGGCATGATGCCGGCGGGCGCGCCGGCGAACGTGAGGACGCGCGCGTCCCCCTCCTGCCGATCATCGGTCAAGCGGTACGGCGGCGTCGTTTGCAATGCCAGGCGCGGATCGCCAAGCAGGAACAGGTACGGGAATTGCGCAAAGCCGCGCCGCGCGCCAAGATTCTGAATCGCGACGACGTGCCCAATCGGAAAATCGCGCCAGGTGTAGCGAAAGGGCAAGCCGCTGAACTCGCCGAGCAGAAAACCTTCGTTCGGACTGTACGCAAAGCCGACGTATGCCGCCGCGCCGCGCTCGGCAAACGCGAGCGCGAGCGAATTGGCGTTCCAGAGACGAAACGTGCTGCAACTCGCCGTAGCGATGACGAGCGGCGGGAGCGCGGGCACATCGGCGGATTCGAATCGCGTGGTCTCGTCCAGGCGTAAGAAACTGTTGCCGCCGTGTCCAGTGAAGGTAAGGTAATCCGCGTTTTGCAGCGCGGCGATGAGTGCGCCGTGGGTGAGCGGTTGGTCTGTCGCGCCGTCAGTATCGAACGCGCGGATACGTCCCTGTTCGACGCCAGCGGTCGGATACTGGGCGTTGACGGCGAAGACGCGCGCGCCGTGGACGAGTTGCGCGCGCTGCCAGAGCGCACGCGCCTGCTCCTGTGTCGTCCCGGCGATGATGCCAACGGAGACGGTCGCGCGCGCGTCGCGCAATGCAAGCGCAAACGCGATGATCGCTCGATCCGAAAGTTTCGCCGGCGACACGACCCAGAGGAGGAACGTTGGCTCGCGCGCGAGTGCGTCCTCGATGTGATGAACGAGCGTGAGACCCTCCGCGCGCGCGATTTCCTCCGCGAGCGGCAGGAACGGATCGGCCGTCGCCGCGAGGACGACGGTTTGCGCGGGCGGCGCGTCGGCGTGGGCGAGCGCGACGTTCGACGCGGCGAGCCAGACGGCGAACACGACGAGCGCGCCCAATCGGTAGAATGATGGGCGCGTCACGAGCCCCCTCGAGTCGTCGCCAGCGCGCCAATCACTCCGATCATAGCACTCGACACGTTTCGTACCTCACGCCTGACGCATCTCCTCTCACGACGTTCTACGCGTCACGTTTTCGCTATCCGCTCCAAAATCTCTCGCGCCCTGCGCCCCGCGCGCGCCCGATGACTCACGCGATTCTTCTCCGCCGTCGTCAGTTCCGCCATCCGCACGCCGCGCCCGGCGATCTGAAAAATCGGATCGTAGCCAAAGCCGTTCGTCCCGCGCGGCTCGAACGCGATTTCCCCTTCGCACGTTCCATCCGTTTCCCACACCTCGCCGCGCGGCGAGGCGATCGCGATGGCGCAGCGAAAACGCGCCGCGCGCGCGCCCGCCGGCACCTCGCGCAACTTGGCGAGCAGAAACGCGTTCCGCTCCGCGTCGCTCTGGTTCGCGCCGGCGTAGCGTTTCGACTGGACGCCTGGCTCTCCGCCGAGCGCGTCCACCTCCAGCCCGGAATCGTCGGCGAGTGTTAGCAGCCCGCTCGCACGCGCGTACGCCATCGCCTTGGCGCGCGCGTTCTCCGCAAAGGTTGCGCCGGTCTCTGGCACATCGTCGCCAATACCAATGTCGTCGAGCGTGACCAGTTCGAGCGACAAGCCGGCGAACAAGTCGCGATACTCGATCAACTTGCCGCGATTGTGGGTCGCGATCAGCAGGCGCATCGTCTCACTCCCATTCGATCGTCCCCGGCGGCTTGCTCGTGATGTCGTACACCACCCGATTGACGCCGCGCACTTCATTGACGATGCGACTCCCGATGCGCGCGAGCACATCGTCCGGCAGGCGCGCCCAATCCGCGGTCATCCCGTCCACACTCGTCACTGCGCGCACCGCGACGACGTTTTCGTACGTGCGTCCATCCCCCATCACGCCGACTGTTTTGAGCGGCGTGAGAATCGCAAAGTACTGCCACACCGCGCGCGCCAGCCCGGCATTTTCGATTTCTGCGCGCACGATGGCATCCGCCGCGCGCAGCGCATCCAACCGCGCGCGCGTCACCTCGCCCAAGATGCGGACGGCGAGGCCTGGACCCGGAAACGGCTGCCGATAAACCACCGCCTCCGGCAACCCCAGTTCCAACCCGACCGCGCGCACTTCGTCCTTGAACAGGTAGCGCAATGGCTCGATGAGTTCGAAAGGCAGGTCGGGCGGCAGACCGCCGACGTTGTGATGCGTCTTGATGCGCGCGGCGGTGCGGCGTTCTGGCGTGCGCGATTCGATCACGTCGGGGTACAACGTCCCCTGCGCGAGAAACCGAATCGGCTTGGCGCTGGTGAGCGCCTGTGCCGTTTCCACGAACACCCGCGCAAATTCTGCGCCGATGATCTTGCGCTTGTCCTCCGGCTCGGCGACGCCGCGCAGCGCGGCGAGAAAGCGCGCCGCCGCGTCCACCGGGACGATCTCGATATTCTGGCGCTCGAACAATTCGATCACCGCGCGCGCCTCGCCCTCGCGCAGCAAGCCGTGATCCACCAAGACGCACACCAACTGCGCGCCGATCGCGCGGCTGACGAGCGTCGCCGTGACTGTCGAATCCACGCCACCGCTGAGCGCGCACAGCACGCGCGCATCGCCGACGCGCGCGCGAATCTGCTCGCGCGTCGCCGCGATGAACGCGGTGGGGCTCCACTCGCCCGCGCAGCCGCAGACATCGAACAAGAAACGGCGCAAGAGCTCGAGTCCGCGCGGCGTGTGCGCGACTTCGGGATGAAATTGCAGCCCGTAGATTTTCCGCGCTGGGTGCGCCATCGCCGCAATGGGGCAAGTGTCGCTGTGCGCGAGTGCGACGAAACCCGGCGGCAGCGCGGTCACCTGATCGCCGTGACTCATCCAGACGGCGAGCGCGGTCGGCAGGTCGGCGAAGAGCGCGTCCGGGCGATCCACGTAAATCGTCGCGTGACCGTACTCGCGCCGCGCCGATGGCTCGACGCGTCCGCCGAGTTGGTGGGCGAGGAGTTGCATCCCGTAGCAAATGCCCAAGAGCGGCACGTTGAGATCGAGCAGAAAGTCGGGCAGTGTCGGCGCGTCGGGATCGAACACGCTGTTGGGTCCGCCGGAGAGGATGATGCCGCGCGGCGCGAGCCGCCGGATTTCGTCTGGGGGCGCGTCGTGTGGGAGGAGTTCGCAATAGACACGCAGTTCGCGCACGCGGCGCGCGATCAACGGCGTGTACTGTGAACCAAAATCGAGGATGACGATGGTTTCAGTCACGCGAGTCATCGTCCGCGAAAACGATTCTGCCGCCATCCATACTGGCGATGACGGCAAGACTTTCGATAGGCACGTTCAGGTGGCTGGCGTTCGCGCGCCCGTGCTCGAATTGTTTCTCGATGACGGTGCCGATGCCGACGACGCGCGCATTCACTTGGGCGACGAGGCGCGCGAGCGCGAGAATCGTCTGCGCGGTGGCGAGGAAATCGTCCACGATGAGCACGCGGTCGTCCGGGCGCAAGTACTCGGTCGAGACCATCAGTTCGACCAGCTTGGCGTGCGTGTGCGACGGCGCGTGCTCTCTGACGATCGTATGGTCCATCGTCAGCGGCGGAGTTTTGCGCGCGAAGACGACGGGGAGGCCGAGCGCAGCCGCCGTCGCGAGCGCGGGGGCAATGCCGCTCGTCTCGGCAGTCAGCACTTTGGTCGGCTGCGTGAAGGCAAGGCGGCGCGCCAGGGCTTGCCCCACACGCGTCATCAGGGCTGGGTCAATCTGGTGATTGAGAAAGGAATCCACTTTGAGGATGCCACCGCCGAGGATGCGGCCCTCGCGCGCGATGCGCTCTTTCAGTTCACGCATATCGTCTCCCATCGGAGTCGCCCCACTATCGTTATCAGTATACCACGAAAAGTTGGGGTTACGCAAGATTGGGTAGCACCACCAGAGAAATTGAATTAAGCGCAAAAGGGGGGTATACTTGGCGTGAAAGGCAGG
>DYLA01000092.1 GCA_020722265.1 Anaerolinea sp. | reverse complement strand
CCAAGCCGGCGCCTACCCAGCCACCCGCGCCAACCGCCACCCAACCTGCCGCAGCCACCAAAGCGCCCGAGCCAACGAAACCGCCGGAACCGACCAAGCCCTCAGTTCGCACCAAAGCCAACCCCGGCGAAAAAAT
This sequence comes from Anaerolinea sp., assembly GCA_020722265.1. Lineage (GTDB taxonomy): Bacteria > Chloroflexota > Anaerolineae > UBA4142 > UBA4142 > DYLA01. The sequence goes on along the minus strand of DYLA01000092.1, from coordinate 10,990 downwards.
CACGCTCTATCACTTGGGCGATGTGACGGGCCCGCTCGCCGCGATCACCACCCCTCTTGTCTCCGGTTTTAACGATGGTGCGAAATACTGGAACAGCAAAGGGGGCATTCGCGGTGCCGAAATCGTCGTGGAATGGGCGGACACCGCCAGCAAAGTCGAACTAGCCATCGCCGCGTACAATCGCTTCCGCGAAAAGAAACCGCTCATCTTGCAGATGTACGGATCGGGTGAAACCGAAGCGTTGAAAGATCGCCTTGCCGAAGACAAGATTCCGGTCCTGACCGCCGGCGTGAGCGCGAAAGGTTCGTATCCACCCGGCTATGTCTTCGCGGTGGTGCCGATCTACACCGATCAATTTGGCTTGTTCCTCGATTGGTTGACCGCAAACTGGAACAAGGTCAAGCCCGCCAAAGGCCAAGGACTCGACTCACCCAAGGTAGCGATTGTTACCTGGGACACCGCCTATGGTCGTGCGCTGGATACGCCGGAAGTCAAGGCGTATGCTGAGAAAAAGGGCGTCAAGATCGTTACGCAAGAATTATTCGTGCCGGGCGCGCCGGATGTCACGACGCAAATCCTCGCCGCCAAGAAAGCCGGCGCGAATGTGATTTACACCAACACGCTCGCGCACGGTCCCGCGCAAATTCTCAAGGATGCGGTCTCACTGGGCGTGCGCGATGAATTCTTGATCGCGGGCGATAACTGGTCACTCGATCTCTCTATGCTCGCTCTGGCTGGCGCAGCCTCCGAAGGTTTCTACGGTGTCTTCCCCAACCTGTGGTGGGACGATGTAGATCATCCCGGCGTCAAGATCATTCAAGCCGAATTCACCGCGAACAAACGTAAAGCATCGGAACACAGTGTGGGATATCTGCTGGCGTTCACGTTCGTGGATGCGATGAGGCAGTACATCGAAAAGACGATTGATCGCGTGGGCTTTGAAGGATTGACGGGCCAAGCCGTGTACGAAACGATTCAAGCCACCCCCGAACTCAAACCGATGGACGGCATCCAAACCTTTGACTTTGGCAAGGATAAACGCGCTCCCAGCAAAGCGCGCATCGTTCAGGTGCAAAAAGGCAAGTTCGTCTATCTGACCGATTGGATGACCGCGCCGGATCTGAAACCCAAGTAAGATCACGTAAACAGGTAGGCAGGTCAGCGTGTATCCACGCCTCCTGTCTACCTGTCTACACCCATCATGCTCAAACTCAATAACATCGAAGTTGTCTACAGTGATGTGATTCTCGTCTTGCGCGGGGTCTCACTCCAAGTCGGCGAGGGGCAAATCGTCGCGCTGCTGGGCGCGAACGGAGCGGGCAAAACGACGACGCTCAAAGCCATCTCCGGTTTACTCCGCACCGAATTGGGCCAAGTCACGCGCGGCTCGATCGAATTGGACGGCAAACGGATTGATCGCTTGGGACCCGAAGACATTGTGGAACGCGGCATCATCCAAGTGCTGGAAGGACGCCGTCTCTTCGCGCACCTCACCGTCCAAGAGAACCTCATCAGCGGAGCACTCGCGCATAGCAGTCGCCACATCCAGTCGGACCTGGATATGGTGTACAGCTATTTCCCGCGTCTGCGCGATTTGCGCGGGCGCGTCAGTGGCTATCTCTCTGGCGGCGAACAGCAAATGATCGTGATCGGGCGTGCCCTCATGGCGCACCCCCAACTGATGCTGCTCGACGAACCGTCGCTGGGACTCGCGCCGCTCCTCGTCGCCGAAATATTTCACATCATCCAGCAAATCAATCAGCGCGAGAAGACCGCCATCCTCCTCGTCGAACAAATCGCGCAAGCCGCGCTCGCCATCGCACATCACGGCTATGTGATGGAAATGGGACGCATCGTCCTGGATGGTCCAGCGGACAAATTGCGCGATAACGAAGACATCAAAGAATTCTATCTCGGCTTGACGCAATTGGGCGAACGCAAGAGTTATCGCGAAGTCAAGCACTACAAGCGCCGCAAACGCTGGCTCGGTTAAGCCGAGAGCCAGGCACCGGTTCACTCGCGTTCGGATGGATCAGGCGTGCGGGAATTCACAGGACGCGCTTCCACGCGCCCCGTGCAGACGACAAACCTATTTTCAGGAGGGTCTATGCCTGCCCAACCTCACTCGCTCGACCGCGCCCTTGCTCGCTTTGTCAAACATGCCTACGCGAGCGCGCCCGCCGTCAAAAAGATCTTCGACGACGCGGGCATCAAACCCAGCGACATTAAACGCGTCGCGGATTTGGAACGCGTGCCGGTGATGAGCAAGGATCGGCTCGTCGAACTACAAAAAGCCGCGCCACCTTTCGGCGGATTCGCCAGCGTCAAAGCCAAGCGACTCAAGCACATTTTCCTTTCGCCAGGTCCGCTGTACGAACCACACGGCGCGGACAAAACGCTCATCACAACCGCCGCCCGAGTCTTGCGCGTCGCCGGTTTCAAGCGCGGCGACATTGTGCTGAACACTTTGTCGTACCATCTGGTCCCAGCCGGCTTGCTTCTCGACGCCGGCTTGCAAGCCATTGGCGCGACGGTGGTGCCCAGCGGCGTCGGCAACACCGAATTGCAAGTCAAATTGCTGCTCGATCTCAAGGTCACCGGCTATACAGGCACGCCCAGCTTCTTGATGACGATCATCAGAAAAGCGGAAGAGATGGGACTCGATTTCAAGAAGAATTTTGCGCTCGCGCACACGCTCTTTACCGCCGAACCGTATCCGCCCTCGCTGCGCGCACAATTCGAAGGCGCGTATGGACTCAAGACGACGAACGTGTACGCGACCGCGGAACTCGGGTTTCTGGCGTACGACGACGAAAGTAAACAGGCACTGCAAATCGCCGAGGGCATTGTCGTCCAAGTCGTTGACCCGGCGACCGGTCAACACGTCGGCGCAGGTGTGCCTGGCGAAGTTGTCGTCACGACGTTCAACGAAACGTATCCGCTCGTTCGTCTCGGCACCGGCGATATGGCGCTGTATACCGACGAGACGCGCACGCGGATTATGCTCGTCGGTCGCGTCGGCGACGCCGTCAAAGTGCGCGGGATGTTCGTCCACCCCAATCAATTGAAATTCGTGCTCGGTAGATTTCCGATGATCGCGCGGGCCCAAGGAATCGTCAGTCGCCCAGAGGGAGTGCGCGATCATTTCAAACTGAAAATCGAACTCGCGTCGGATGTGCCCGATCGCGCCAAACTGAGCCAGGAACTTGGCGAAGCCCTGCGCGGGGTGATTCGTGTGAGCGTAGACGAAATCGAATTCGCTGCGGCGGGGACGCTAGCGGCAGACGCCAAGGTGCTGGTGGACGAACGCCAGTGGGATTGAAATCACGAGGGCGACCTAGGCGGTCGCCCTTGATTCTTACGGCGCGAGCCGATGCAGATCGCACGGGAACAACGTAGCCTCTGCCCAATTCCCCCAACCTTTGGACGCGCCGAATGCCGACCTTTAGGGCGTTTGCGCGATTTGTGCTATAATCGCAGCCGATGGACGCCATCTTCACGCACGAGAACGCCGATTTCGACGCGCTCGCCGCGCTGCTGGGGGCGAAGAAAGTGTACCCCAACGCGCTCGCCATTCTGCCGCGCCAACTGAACCGCAACGCGCGCGATTTTTGCGCGCTCTATCGTGACGCCCTTCCCTTTGTCCATCCGGACGACTTGCCGCGTCAGCATTTTCGCGAGGTATTGATCGTGGATTCGCAGGGCACCCCCTCCGCGCGCGGCGTGACCCCCAAAACGCGCATCCACTTGGTTGACCATCATCCTCTGGCGCGCGAACTCAAGAACGGCAGCACGTTTCTCGGCGGCGAGACCGGCGCAACGACCACGCTCTTCGTCGAGCAAATTCGCGAAAAGGAATTGCCCCTCTCGCCGCTCGAAGCGACGCTGCTGCTGCTGGGCATCTACGAGGACACCGGTTCCCTCGCGTACTCCACGACGACGTCGCGCGACGCGCGCGCGGTGGCGTTCCTCCTCGAACGCGGCGCGAGCCTCTCCGTCGTCAGCGATTTCTTGCGCCAGCCGCTCACCCCCGCGCAGCACAAATTGTACCACCAACTCATCGAGCGCGTGCGCACCATCGAAATCGCCGGGCACGCGATTGCGCTCGCGACCGCGCGCGCGGGCACCTACGTCGAAGAAGTTTCGACCCTGGCGCATCAATTGCGCGAGCTGTACGATCCCGCCGCGCTCTTCCTCCTCGTGCAAATGGACGATCACATCCAACTCGTGGCGCGCTCGAATCGCGGTGAGATTGACGTCGCGCTGATTGCGGAGGCGTTCGGCGGCGGCGGGCACGACAAGGCGGCCGCCGCGTTCATTCGCGGAATGTCGCTACGGCAGGCAAAAGCGAAACTGCTCAAACTCCTCAAGCAAACCGTCCAGCCGTCGGTGACCGTGCGCCAACTGATGTCGTTCGGCGTTCACACGCTCGAACCGAGCGCGACCGTCGCTCAAGCCGCAGAGGCGATGAACCGCTACGGACATGAGGGGTTTCCTGTCGTGCGGCGCGGCAAATTGGTTGGCGTGCTGATGCGCCGCGAAATTGATCGCGCCGTGCGACACAAATTGCTGAACACGCCTATCGAGAACCTGATGCGCAAGCCGGCGTCGGTCTCGCCGGAGGATTCGGTGGAGAAATTGCGCGCGGTGATGATGAGCGCGGATCTGGGTCAGGTCCCCGTAGTCGCACGGGGACAGATCATTGGCATCGTCACTCGCACCGACCTGATCAAATCGTGGAGCGCCGCGCGCCCGGCACGCGCCCAAGAGATGTCCGCGCGGCTGGAAAAGTGGTTGCCGCCGCAACTCCTCGCTCTGTTGCGCGAAGCAAGCCAGACCGCGCGCGAACTTGGGTATTCGTTGTACCTCGTTGGTGGATTCGTACGCGACCTGTTGCTCAATCAACCGACGCTCGACCTCGACCTCGTCGTCGAGGGGGACGCGATTACGCTCGCGCGCACACTCGCGAAAAAGTACGGCGGACGCGTGCATGCTCACACGCGCTTTGGCACGGCAAAATGGATTGTGCAAGAGATGAAAGAGGGAAAAGAAAACAAGACCCGCGCGCGCGCCTCGCCCCTTGCCCCTCTCTCTGCTCTGGACTTTTCCACCGCGCGAACCGAATTCTACGCGCACCCCTCCGCGCTGCCAGAGGTGGAGACGAGTTCGATCAAACAGGACTTGAGCCGCCGCGACTTTACCATCAACACGCTCGCCATCTGCCTCGACCCGGAGCGCTATGGGCAGCTGCTCGACCCGTTCGGAGGGGCAGAGGATTTGCAGCGCGGCATGGTGCGCGTGCTGCACAACCTGAGTTTCGTCGAGGATCCGACGCGGATTTTGCGCGCGGCGCGCTTTGAGCAGCGGTTTGGTTTTCGCATCGAGCCGCGCACCGCACAGTTGATTGGCGACGCGCTCGGAATGTTCGACCGCGTCAGCGGCGAACGCATACGTCACGAGTTGATTCTGATCTTCCAGGAGAGCGACCCGGAACGTGTGCTGGCGCGCGCGGACGAACTCGGCGCGCTGCGCGCCATCTTCCCGCCGCTCGAATTCACCGAGTGGCACGCCCGCAAATTCCACGCCGCGCGCGATGTGGCCGAACGCCCCATACCACTAACGTACCTGGGCTTGCTCGCCTACCCATTCGTGCCGGCGACCGCCGAGGAATTCTGCCGGCGACTCCGCCTCCCGAACGCGGAGGTGGAGACGATTCGCCAGACCCTCGCGCTGCGCGATCGAGTTGCCGCACCACTCGCCGCGCCCGCGCTGGCGCCGAGCACGATCTATCGTCTGCTCGTCGGCTACTTGGACGCCGCGCTCGAAATTTTCGCCATCGCGACCGATGACGCGCGCATCCGCGACCGCGTCGAATTGTTTCGCACGCGCCTGCGCGCCGTCGCGCCGGAACTCACCGGCGATGATTTGAAGCAAATGGGCATCCAACCGGGTCCCAAGTACCGTACGATTCTCGCGCGCCTGCGCGACGCGCGACTCGACGGCAAGATCACGACTCGCGCTGAGGAAGTGGGGCTGGTGAGTGAACTCGCGGGACAGTGAGGTGAGAAATGTCGGGCAAGTTTCTCGTCGCGGCGAGGGATCGCGGAACGGCGCAAGCCCTCGAAAACGCACTGAAAGAAGAACAGCATCGCGTCCAGGTCGTGTTGAGCGGTCTGGACGTGGTGGACAGCGCGCTCGACCAAAAGCCAGATGCGATCTTTCTCAACGTTACGCTCGAGGAGATGAGTGGCTTGGAGGCGGCGCGCGCGCTACGCGCCCTCGCACCGACCGCAGCGGTGCCCATCATCTTCCTTGCCGAAAACGCGGCGGAAGCGCAGCAAGTCGCCGAGATACGCTTGCCGCTGACCGAGTGCCTCACCGCGCCGTACGATCTGGTCGAGGTCAAGACTCATGCAGCGGCAGGTTGGCATATCGGCGAGTATGTGATCGCCGTGCGTCCGATGAAGGCGGAGAACGCGTGGATGCTGGCGATACTCGACCCGCTCACGCGGTTGTATCATCGCCGTTATTTGATGCACATTCTCGCGTACGAAGCCAAGCGCAGCGCGCGCTACAAAATACCGCTCAGCGTCTTGCTCGTGGACGTGGACAACCTGAATGAGATCAACCGCACACACGGCATCCTCATCGGCGATAGCGTCCTCATCGAAACGGGTCAGTGGCTCTTGAAAATGATGCGTTACTCGGAAATCGTCGGGCGAAACGAAAGGCAGGATTTTTTGATCATCGCGCCCCACACCGACGAGACCAGTGTACGCGCGCGGGCGGAGCAAATTCGTCGAGGGATGGCGGAACATCACTTTGTGCTGGACAAGTTCGATCTGCATGTGACAGTCAGTTTGGGAGTGGCATCCGCCCAGGGCGGCGATCTCGCCGAGAATCTCGCGCTGCTTGGGCGCGCGGAAACCGCGCTCGATCGCGCCAAGCGCACCGGCAAGAATCGCGTGGAGGTAGGGTGATGAGCAGTGGGGGTGCAGGGAGGACACTATGACGGAACAACCCACAGAATTCGATCTGGCGCAGGAATTGCGCGAACTGGGTGAGCAAATCAAACGCGCCTTGCAGGTCGCGCGCGAGCACCCGCAGACCAAAGAGTTCGAGCGGCAGGTCACGCAAGCGGTGCGCGACCTTAGTACGGAAACGGAGCGCGTGATCACCAACGCGCGCGCGGACGAGCGCGTTCAAAAAGCCAAAGCGCAGGTGGAAGATCTGGCGCAATCGGTCAGGGAAGGTGGCGCGCGCCAAGACATCGAGCGGGGGTTGGCAAAGGGCGTGCGCGCTCTGAACGAGCAAATCCGCCAAGCGATTGAGGATGCGGAAAAAGCCGCGCGCGCGTAAAGCGATATGTCTCGAATCTACGTCGCCCTCGATCTCGAAACGACCGGCTTGCAAACCGACCGTGACGCCATCATCGAAGTTGGCGCGGTGAAATTTCGCGGCGACGAGGTGCTGGACGAATGGTCGTCGCTGGTCAATCCCAATCGCCCGCTCCCGCGCAAAATCGAACGACTTACCGGCATTTCGGCGCATGAGGCGGAACACGCGCCCGCGCTGAAGAGCGTTCTTCCCGTGCTGGCGCGTTTCATCGGCGAGAACCCGGTCGTCGGGCACAATGTTCAATTCGATCTCGCCTTCCTTCAGCGCGCCGGCTACGCCAAGCCCCCCGCCGGACTCGATACGTTCGAATTGGCGTGCATCCTGATGCCGTACGCGTCGCGCTATTCGCTCGGCAAATTGATGGACGAACTCGGCATCGCCTTTCCGCTGCAGCACCGTGCGCTCGAAGATGCGCGCGCCGTGCACGCGCTCTTCAACGCTCTCCTCGACCGCGCGCGCCAACTCGATCCCAAAGTCATCGCAGAGATCGCGCATGTGAGCGCCAAGTCGGATTGGTCGCTCCGGTTCGCGTTCCAGGACTTGCTGCGCGACCGAGCGCGGCGCGCCTTTGCGCCCGGCACCATCGGGGCGCAACTCGCCGCGAAGGGCGCGGGGGAAGACGACACGCTCGGCTTGCTCTTTTCGCGCGAGCGCGACGAGCATCCGCTCAAACCCAAGGCGCACACCGACGCGCTCGACGTGGACGCGCTCGCGCATCTCCTCGAACCCGAAGGGCTGTTCGCGCAGCAGTTCGCCGGGTACGAGCATCGCCCCCAGCAAATCGAAATGCTGCGCGCGGTGGCGCGCGCCTTCAACGACGGCGCGACGCTCCTCGTCGAAGCCGGCACCGGCACCGGCAAATCGCTGGCGTACCTCATCCCGGCCATCTACTGGGCGGCGCAGAACCATCACCGCGTCGTCATTTCGACGAACACGATCAATCTGCAAGATCAACTCTTCGGCAAGGACATTCCGGACCTCCGCCGCGTCCTGCCGGTCGAATTCAAAGCCGTGCTCCTCAAGGGGCGCTCGAACTATCTCTGCCGCGCGCGTTTCGACGCGATGCGCCGCAGCGAAAAACTGACGGTGGAGGAAGCGCGCGTCCTCGCCAAAGTGCTCGCCTGGCTCCCTTCGACGATGACCGGCGACAGCGCGGAATTGATTCTGATGGGTCCGGCGGAGAACGCCGTGTGGACGCGCCTTGCCTGCGACGCCGACCATTGCGCGCTAGACCGCTGCGCCTTCCAGCGCGAGGGCAAATGCTTTTTCTACCGCGCGCGCGAAAAGGCAGAGCGCGCGCATCTCATCATCGTCAATCACGCCCTCCTCCTCTCCGATATGGCGACGGAAAATCGCGTGCTGCCGGAATTCAAGTACCTCATCGTGGATGAGGCGCATCACTTGGAAGCGCGCGCGACCGAGGCGCTGTCGTTCGAGGCGTCGCGTTCGACCCTCGAAACGCTTTTGCGCGGACTCGCGCATGAGCGCGGGGGCTTGCTCGGCAATCTCGCCGGCAGTTTGCGGCACGCGGACGCACCGCCGCAGATCAAGCGCGAGATGCAGAACCGGCTCGATGACGCGGCGCAAGACGTAGAACGCGCCGTGCGCGGTGTCTACGAGTTCTTCAACGCGCTCGACGATTTCCTCAACCAGTCGGCGCCATCCGCCAGCGAAGGGAACGGGAATTACGACCGGCAGATTCGCTTGACGCCGGGGTGTCGTGCCCAGCCGGGTTGGAGTGACATCGAAATTGCATGGGAAGATTTCGGCGGGCGGCTCGCGCGCGTGTGCGAGAGCCTCGGGCGCGTTCAGCGTGCCTGGAGCGATCTGGACGAGTATCAAATGCCCAGCCATGCCGATTTGGAGATGGAACTTGCGTTCGCGGTGCGCCGCGTGGACGAGACGCGCGCGCAGATGCACGCCCTCGTCGCCCAGCCGCAGTCGAACGGAATCTACTGGGCGAACCTCAAAAAGAATGGCGGCGATATTTCGCTGCACGCCGCGCCGCTCTACGTGGGCGAGCGGCTGCAAAAGCAATTGTTTGCCGACAAGAGCGCGACGATTCTCACTTCGGCGACGCTGGCTGTGGACAACCGCTTCAACCACATCAAATCGAGATTGGGGATTGGCGATTGGGCGGACGAACTCACCGTCGGCTCGCCGTTCGATTTCGCGCGCGCGGCGATCGTGTACATCCCGACCGATATGCCGGAACCCGGGCAGCCGGGTTACCAAAAGGCAATCGAGAGCACGCTCATCGAGTTGTTGCCGGCGACGCAGGGGCGCGCGCTTGTGCTCTTTACCTCGCACGCGCAGTTGCAAAACACCTACCGCGCCATCACGCGTCCGCTCGAAGAGGAAGAGATCGTCGTCATCGCGCAGAATCTCGATGGTTCGCGCCGTCAGGTGCTCGAGACGTTCAAGACGCAAGAACGCACGGTGCTCCTGGGGACGAAATCGTTCTGGGAAGGGGTGGATGTGGTCGGCGAGGCGCTCTCGTGTCTGGTGATCGCGCGCCTACCGTTCTCCGTGCCGAGCGATCCAATCTTTGCGGCGCGCAGTGAGACGTTCGACGATGCGTTTGGGCAGTACGCGGTGCCGGAGGCGGTCTTGCGTTTTCGGCAGGGATTCGGGCGGCTCATCCGCAGCAAAACCGATCGCGGCATCGTCGTCGTGCTGGACAAGCGCGTGCTGACGAAGCCGTACGGACGAATCTTTCTCGAATCGCTGCCGCCCGTGTCGAAACATCAGGGATTGTCGAAAGAGTTGCCGGCGTTCGCCGCCCAGTGGCTCGGCGAAGCGGACGGGTAACACCTTCCCCCGTCGGTTATGCTCTTGGGAGAGAACTATTTCGGTAGAAACATAAAAGCGTGCTGCCGTACTTGCGCTGATCGAACAATTCGAAATTTTGTACGGCGAGGGCGTGGTACTCTTTGGGATGAATCTGCGCGACAATGATGCCGCCCGCCGCGAGAAACCCGCGTCCATCGAGCGCGGCGAGCGTTTCTGCCCACAAGCCGCGATACTGCGGCGGCGCAATGTAGATGAGGTCGTACAATTCCGCCGGGCCTTGCCGGATGAACTGGAACACATCGAGCCGTACGACGCGCGCGCGGTCGGCGAGGCGCGTGCGTTCGAGGTTGTCGCGCAGTGCGCGCAGCGCGTCGCGATCGAGTTCGACGAAGGTAGCGGCGCGCGCGCCGCGCGAGAGCGCTTCGATGCCGACGCTGCCCGCGCCGGCAAAGAGGTCGAGCACGTTCGCGCCGGCGACGCGCGCGCCAAGGATGTTGAACAAGTTCTCTTTCACGCGGTCGGTGATGGGACGCGTCGCCGCGCCGGGGGATGTGAGGGGACGTCCTTTCGCTGTGCCTGAAATGACGCGCATCGCGTTTCGCTCCGTTGGAGGGTCTGTCTGGATTGTCGCACCGATTCGGCGCGTTGTCAAAACGGGAACCTCGCGCCTAGCCATCGTCAGAAAAATGTGCAGAGCGCATATTGACACATTCCACGCGCGCCGATAGAATGATGGGCGGTGCAGCGTGACTCGTGCACCGGTGCAACCGCGACACTCGGCAACTAGCGGGTGACTGTT
>DYLA01000091.1 GCA_020722265.1 Anaerolinea sp. | reverse complement strand
CGGCGCGGCTATTTCAATTTCGTGAGCCAATTCTTGCCGTAACCCGCGTGTTTGGCTTGATCGCGTAAGTGCGCGTCAGGGAAGAACGCTCGCACCGTAACACGGTGGCGCGACGTGGCCAAGCCTTGATTTCGCGTTGACAAATCTAGCAACTTGTAGTATAGTTTCCGCAAATCTAACCATCGAGGCTGTATGTCGGTTCGCCACGCTGTGCTGGGCTTGCTCGCGCAACATTCGCGTCACGGCTACGAGTTGCGCGCCGCGTTCCAAGCCATCGTCGGCGGCGAGGAGATGTGGGAGGTCAAGCCCGCGCAAATTTACACTACACTCGCACGGCTCGCGCGCGATGGCTTGGTCGCACCCCAAGCGGTGGAGCAAGACGCGGGTCCAGAAAAACGCATCTTTGCCATCACGCCCGCAGGACGCAAGTTTTTGCGCCAGTGGTTCGCCTGCGGCAGTGGGCACGCCCATCAGCGCGATGAATTCTTCATCAAACTGATGATCGCGCTCGTCTCGGGCATTGCCGACCCGTACCAACTGCTCCACACGCAGCGCAACTATCTCTACCAACAACTGCACGCGCTCACGACGCAGCGTGCGCATGCCGATCCGCGGCGCGAACTGGCAAAGATTTTGCTGCTAGACAAAGCCGTGATGCATCTGGAAGCCGATCTGCGCTGGCTGGACATTACCGAAGCGCGCCTCGACGAAGTTCGCCAGCAACCACTACCCGCACCCGAAAGCAAACCACGCGGCAGACCGCGAAGAATTTGAGATTGCAGACTTCAATTTGGAATCAGGAGAAATGATGTCTCTCGTTGAAACCGAAAATCTCACCAAAATCTATGGCACGGGCGAAACCGCCATCGTCGCGCTCGACCACGTGAACTTGCACATCGAACCGCGCGAGTTCGTTGCGGTGATGGGACCGAGCGGCTGTGGCAAATCCACCTTGCTCCATCTCATCGGCGGCTTGGATCGTCCCACCGAGGGACGCGTCCGCCTTGACGGTCAAGCACTCGACGAGTTGTCCGACGACGCGCTCGCCAAGTTGCGCCGCCGTCGAATCGGCTTTGTCTTCCAATTCTTCAATCTGATTCCGATGTTGACAGCCATCGAAAATGCCGCGCTGCCGCTTTTGCTCGATGGCGTCAATACGGCGCAGGCAAAACAAAAAGCCAGCGAGTGGCTCACCCAAGTTGGACTGGGCGCGCGCTCGCACAATCGCCCCGATCAACTTTCGGCGGGGCAACAACAACGCGTCGCGATCGCGCGCGCGCTCATCACCGAGCCCGTCCTCGTGCTTGCCGATGAGCCCACCGGCAACCTTGACACGAAATCGTCCGACGAGATCGCCGCGCTGTTGCAACAAGTCGCCAAAACGTGGGGGCGCGCCGTCTTGATGGTGACGCACGATCCGCGCATCGCCGCGTACGCCGACCGCATCGTCTTTCTCAAGGACGGCACAATCGTGAACGAAACGCAGTTGGAAAGCGCGCGCACGGACAATGCGGAATCGGTAACGCGAATGATAAAGGCGATGGCGTAGTAGACAAGCACCTGTCTACTGGTTTACTTGCTACTGGGTTACCTACCACGAGGCACCTATGAATCTCCAACTCACGCTCGCCGCCCGCTACTTGTGGGGGCGCAAACTTCGCTCATTTCTCACCACGCTCGCCATTGTGATTGGCGTGATGGTGATTATGGGCACCGGCATTTACATGCCGACGTTTATGGAGGCGTTTCAAAAAAGTATGCTCTCCGCGTCGGGTCAAACCGATGTGATGATCACGCACAAAACGGGCGAAGCGTTTTCGGTGAGCGTACTCAATCGCGTCAAGAATATCAACGGCATTCGCGTCGCGGCAGGCGTCATTGATCGCGCGATCAATCTGCCGCCAAATTTTTATGGACGCGATGCGGATGTGATGGGACTCGGCATCATTGGGATTGATCCGAACCTCGCGCCGCAGTTGCGCGATTACACGCTCGCGCAAGGACGGTTCTTGCGTCAAGGCGACGGCAACGCCGCGGTGATTTCGCAACGCCTCGCGGACACCCTCAAGTTGAAACTGGGCGACGCGCTCAAAGTGCCGACGACCGAAGGGGTGGTCAAGTTGACGATTGTCGGTATTCTGCCGAGCCGCGCGCTCATCGGCAACGAACAAGTGCTCATCACGTTATCGCAAGCGCAAAAGTTGCTCGATATGCCGAATCGCATCACTACGATCGAAGCGAATCTGACGACGACAGACAAAGCGCAGGGTGAAGCCATCGTCAATCAAATCAAAACTGAACTCGGCGCGAATTACACGCTGGGCGGTTTGGTGAGCGGTTCGGAATTTATGGGCGCGATCCAAATGGCAAACGTGATGTTCGGGATGTTCGGCTTTTTCACCCTGTTGATGGGCGGCTTTATCATCTTCAACACGTTTCGCACCATCGTCGCCGAGCGTCGTCACGATATTGGAATGTTGCGCGCGATTGGCGCGAGCCGCGCGACGATCATCGGTTTGATTCTCAGCGAGGGTTTGGCGCAAGGGGTAGTAGGCACCGCGATCGGTCTCGGGCTGGGTTATCTCTTTGGCGTTGGCTTCGTTGGTCTCGCCGAACCGATGATGAAGCAATTTATGAACCTCACGTTCAGCGGCGGCGTCATCGTCGAACCAGCGCTCCTCATCATTTCGATTGTGCTGGGAGTGGGGGTCACATTGTTCGCCGGACTATTGCCCGCGTTCACCGCGAGCCGCGTCACGCCCATCGAAGCGCTGCGTCCATCGGTGGGCGCAACCATCACGCGTATCGGTCGCCTCAGCACGCTCGTCGGCGCGGGGATGATCGTCATCGCGATCCTGGGTTTGCTGTCGCGCCGCTTTGAATTGGTCGCGCTCGGCGGCTTGCTGTTCCTCGTCGGCTTGGTGCTCGTCGCGCCCGCGCTCGTGCGACCGTTTGCGAATATGTTTGGCGCGCTAACCGCCCGGATCTTTGCGCGCGAAGGGACGGGCGAACTGGCGCAAGGCAATCTCACGCGGCAACCCTCGCGCGCGGCCATCACCGCGAGCGCGACGATGATCGGCATCGCGATCGTCGTCGGCGTAGGCGGAATGATGTTCTCGCTGACCAACACCGTCGTGGGGCTGTTCGAAAAATCGTTAGGGAGCGATTACCTGCTGTTGCCGCCATCGGTCGCGATTTGGAAAGGGGACATTGGCGCGGGGCAGGGACTCGCGAACAAGATTCGTGCGATTGATGGCGTCGGCGTGGTCAGCACGTTGCGCTACGCGCAATCGTACGCCAAGTCCGCGGCGATCGAGGGCGAGACGATGATTTCGGTCTTGGGCATTGATCCCATCGAATATCCCAAGGTCGGGTCGCTGGAATTCCAAAAGGGGAATCCCGCCGACGCGTTCGCCGCGCTCGCGCGCGAGGAACGCAACGTCATCGTCAATGGCGTGCTGGCGGCGCAAGCGGGGCTGAACGTGGGCGACCCGTTACCCCTGTCAACGCCTGAAGGTATCCAAGAGTATCGCATCGTCGCGATCGGCGGCGACGTGCTGAGTATGAAAATCAACACAGCGTACATTTCGCAAGCGGTGATGAAGATTGATTTTCACAAGAGCGAAGACATTTTCTACCAAATCAATCTCGCGCCGAACGCGAATCCCGCGACGGTAGAGCAATGGCTGAACGCGATCGTGGACGATTATCCGCAGTTCCGCCTCGTCGTCGGCCGCGAATACTTGGCGGAGTTTCGTCAACAGTACGATGCCATCTTCAACGGGTTCTACGTCCTGCTCGCGATCCTCGCGTTCCCCTCGCTCATCGCGATTCTGAACACGCTGGCGATTGGTGTGATCGAACGGACGCGCGAAATCGGAATGTTGCGCGCGATTGGCGCGACGCGGCGGCAAGTGTGGCGCACGATTGTTGCGGAGGCGCTCTTGCTCTCCGCGCTCGGCACCGCGTTCGGCATCCTCGCCGGGTTGTACCTAAGTTACGTCATCGTGGAGGGGGTGGGCGCAACAGGTATTTTCAAGATGACGTACTCGTTGCCGTTCACAGGGGTTCTCGCAGCGACGGCAGTGGGCTTGCTCTTTGGCGTGCTCGCCGCGCTCGTCCCCGCGCGCCAAGCGAGCCAGATGGAGATTATCAAGGCGCTGCGGTACGAGTAAATCCGTGTTCAGTATGCAGTGGGTCGGTGGAACAGTGCGACCATAGGACAGAGAAAACCCGAAGGGTCTGGCGAGACTCTTCGGGTTTTTGGTGTCGTTTGTGCAGTCGGTAGGATGCAAGGATTGTCCGAGCCGCGCTCCACCCCGCCCGGCGCGCTCCATGCCGGCTTATCGTCGCGTGTCGCGCACACCCACCGCGAGCAGCGTCCCCACGACATAGCACACCGCCGCGCTGACGTACAGCGCGGTGTATCCCCCATTCGGCGACTGCGCGTTGAAGAAATCGAGCATCCACCCCCCTGCGCCAGCGAATACCCCTGCGCCTGCCGTCGCGATGTTCGAAATGCCGAGAAAGCGACCGCCGGCTTCCGGCGGAATCAAGTCCGCTCCCCACGCCCAGTTCGCGCTCAAAAAGATGCCGATGCTCAAGCCGACGATACCCCCGTACAGCAGAACCTGCGGCACCGTCGTCGCTGTAATGAACAACAGCGCGCCCAGCGCGCCTAACGCGCCGGCGGCGATGACCAGCCCCTTGCGTCCCCAGCGATCGCTCAACGCACCGGCAGGATAGACCACCAACGCGATCGCTACCGCAATCACCGCCATCAGATTGCCCACTTCGGCGGCTGGATTGGACAGGCGCAACACGTCCTTCAGAAAATAGAGCACATAGTTACGCACCAAGTTCACGCCAACCAAAATAAAGAGCCGCGAGATCAGCCACAGGGAAAAGTCGCGACTGTAAAAGATCGCGCGCCAGAGTGAGGGTGCCTGTTCGGAAGGACGCGTCGCTGCCGGCACCCCCGCGGCGCCGGCGAACGGCTGCTCGCGGACGAAGAGTGCGGTGAGCGCCATCGTAAAAAGCAAAAAGAAGATGATGGCGATGAAGGCGGCGAGTATCTGCCCTTGTCCCACCAGATTGCCGACCACGAGCGACGTGACGATGATGCCGATAATTTCGAGGAATTGCTTGACGCCGGTCACGGCGCCGCGTTGAGACTCCGGCACCAATTCGGGAATGTAACCCTGATACGGTCCGTGCGCGATGTTCGACGCGGTTTGCAACAGCACGTACGCGACGACGAGGACGAGAAAATCGCCCGCGAGCGCCATCGCCAGCAAAAACACCACGTCGAAGAGTGTCCCCCCGACAATGTACGGCTTACGCTTGCCCCAGCGCGTCGTCCGCGCGTCCGTCCACGCGCCGGCAATCGGCTGCACGATCGTCGCGATGATGAGCCCCAGTGCAGAGAGCGTGCCGAGCGCGCTCCCCTTTTGCGATTCGGGCACCAACTGCGCCACCAGGGTCGGCAACAGAATCGGTCCCATCGAGTTCCACAGAAACGAGAGCGCGAACCAGTACGCGTTGAGCGTGAAATAATCCCACGCGCGCAGCGGACGCGCTGGGCTAGGTGCTGGCATTGTCGCAATCATAGACCCTCCTTCCACGACGCGCGAATTTCAGCGCACACCGGCTTTTCGCTGTAATCGAGCCGTAGAACGCCGAAATGATTTTCGGGCGAATCGGTCGCAATCGGCGGATTGCCGGCAAGTCCGATGGGGTAATCGTTCAGGCACCAAAAGATCGAGCCGCACATCTGGTTTTCGGCAAGCGTCCGAAAGACTTGGGCATAGTACGCGACCTGATGCTGTTCGGCGTCTTTGCCCTCATAGCCGGGCCCGCCGGTGGGCAAACCGAATTCCTGGAGCAACACTGGTTTACGCGTTTTGGTTTTGTAGAACCGGACGAGTTCCGGCAGGCGCTCGGCATTATCGTAAAAGTGAAAACACCAAAAGTCGAGATCGGTGTCGAGATCGGGAAAGTACTGGGCGCGCGCACGGTCAATCCAACCGATCGTCTGCAACTGGTGCGGGGCGAGCGCGCGAATCCGCCGCGAGATGCGCCGGAAAAATTCCAACACCGGTGCGCGGCCCACTTGCCGCAGCGCGCGGTCGGGCTCGTTCTGCAAATCCCAGCACAAGATGCGCGGGTCGTTGGCAAACAGCGGAACGAACGCGTCGACGTATCGCTCCGCGATCCAGTGATCGCGCGGCTCGTACAGTGACCAATTCATACCATCGAACAGCGTGAGGATCACCCGGAGTCCAAGTTTCCCCGCGATGTCGAGAAACTCGCGTACGTGCGCGAGGTACTGCGGATTCGGCCCAAAGGCATCGTCGAACGGCGGCTGCGGTTTCGTGTTATCGAGCGAGGAATGATAATCCACGAAGGTGCGGACGACGTTCGCGCCGAGTCGCGCGCCGAGCCGCAGTTCGAACTCGCAGACGTTCGCATCCCACGCGCCGAGGTTGTACGTGCGCCACGGGTGCAGACGCGGGTAGTAGTTAAAACCGCGAATCGGAAAGATCGCGCCGCGATAGAAAAATTGATCGCCGCGCACAGTGACGAAATCGGCAGGGCGAGGAGTGCGCGTGGCGGTCGGACTGGGTGCGCGCGTCGCGGTCCGGCTTGGCGCGACGGTCAGCGTCGGCGTGGCGGTGGCAGGCGGCGCGGTGGGCGTGGCGCTCGGCGGCAGCGTTGACGTGGGGCGCGCGCGCGTCGGCGCCGGCGCGGTGGGCGTCGGCAGCGCGTTCGCGCACGCGGAGACGATGGCGTTGCCGAAGGTCGCGGCGATGAGTCGGAGAAATTGGCGACGAGTCATAGACAGCAAGGCAGTGATTATTTGCGGATCGGATTTTTGGCTTGGGCGTAGACGCGCTCGAATTCAGCGGTGAATGGTGCGGCGAGCGCAGGGTCGTCAATGATGAGCACGTTCTCGTCGTTGGCTTCCTCCGCGTTCTTGGAAAAATTGAACGAGCCGCAGATGACCGTCCTGTTGTCAACGATGAAGACTTTGTGATGCATCAGGTACGGATTGCCGTCCTGCCACACATCCAGACCGGCGGTCTTCATTCTGCCGAATTCGCTAAAGCGGGTCTCCGAACCCGTGTTCTCGAACACGCCGCGCACTCGCACGCCGGCTTGGGCGCGCGCGGTTATAGCATTGGCTAGATCGTCGTCGGTGAAGGAGTATGCCATAAAGTCAATGCTCTGCGCGGCGGTCTTGACGCGCGCGATGATTTTCTCCATGACGCGGTCTTCCGGCGAAAAATAATTTTCGACCGCGACGCCGGCAATCACGAGGCGCGGCCTAGTGCCGCCGGCTTTGCGCGCGGGACCGAATTTCTTGTCGTTGAACATCTTCTCGAAGGTCGCGGTATAGTTGCGCGCAAGATCGGGCGATTGAATCAGGATGCCATTGTTGTTGTAGCGATAGGTGTCGTTCGTCGTAAAGTTCCACGACCCCGTCCACACCGCCGCACGGTCCGCGACGACGAACTTGTTGTGCATAATCGCGTTCGGATTGCCGGCGACGACCGGGATGCCGGCGCGCTCCAATTGTTGGTAGGCCGCATTTGCCTTCGCGTCGTTGTAGTTGGTCAAGTCGGTCGCGACGCGCACCGCCACGCCGCGTCTCTTGGCGTCGAGCAGTGCCTGAACGACGTTGGGCAAATCGAGGTCGTAGATCGCCATATCCACGCTCGTCTGCGCGCCGTTGATGCACGCGGTCAGTTTCTCGTCGAGTCCGCCGTGATGGTCTGCGGCGCGGTCGGGATACTTGGGCGCGGTAAAGTAAACCTGATACCAACCCTCTGCCGGCGGCGCAGGTGGCGCGCTCGGCGGTTTGGGCAGCATCAACACGATTCCGATGACGAGCGCGAGCATACAAACGACGACGATGGCGATGGCGCTAAGCAAGAGCATTTTGGTTGAGAAATTCACGCGCCCCTCTCTTCGCGACGATGCGCGGATAACCAGGCGGGGTTCGCGGCGCGACGCGGCGCTTCATCCATCGCTAGCTCACCCAGCGCGCTGGCGCAGTGGCAGAGCAGCCGCAAGACCTCCTCGCGCGGTAGTGGCTGATTCAGGCGCGGGTCGAGCGCGGCGAGCGCGTCGGCAAGACGGAGCGAGCCGGGGGTCGCGGCGAGCGCGTCGATGGCGCGGGCAGTCTGCCGCGCGAACTCGAACGCCTGCATCGCAAGTTGCGCCGCGTGCGCCCCATCGCCCGCTGCGCCCACCTGCCGCTCGATCCACTCCGCTGCCCAGTCCAATACGATTTTCGCTTCAGTGTCGGTGAGATTCGAGCGTAAGCGTTCGTCTTCGTACAACTTTTCGACGACACGTCGAACGATCGCTTCGAATGTCATAGGGACTCCCTTTCTACTGTGTGCGGTCACGCACGGCGTTCTTCGAGCGCCCGCCAGCGGCGCCCAAGGTGCCGTATCGTTTGGATCATCTCTTGATCTTTTTGATCATTGTCAACCGATTGCCGCGCCCGGAAAAATCGAACCGAACCGAATCCATCATTTTTCGCATAAAGAACAACCCCAACCCACCGATGGCCCGCTCGGCTAAGGGAGCGCGTGTCTTGGGCGGCGCAATCTTCTTTGGGTCGAAGCGATCGCCGAAATCTTGAATCGTCACGACGAAATCATTGCCGCGCCGCTCACACACGATTTCGATGATGCCGTCCGACTTGCCGTGATAAGCGTGTTCGATGATGTTCGTACACGCCTCGTCCACCGCCATTTGCGTATCGCAAACTTGCTCCTCGTTCAAGCCGCTCGCGCGCGCGGCGTGCTCCACCCAGTCGGCAACTTCGCACAGCCGATCTGGGTGACTGTCTATCGTAAGCGAAAAACGTTGTCCCATACGCGCCGCATCCTATTTTGCCTCGCGGCGAAACTGCGCGTTGGCAACGCGTCCACGCGTGTCGCGGAACGTACACGTCAACGTGCTGATCGCGCTATCCACGACGCAATCGAAATCGAGCGCGGGCGCGACAGCAGTCGGCGCAATGGTGATGGTCGCGAGGGGAGATGTTTCCGCGGGCGCAAAATCAACGCTGAAGGTGAGTCGGTCGCCCTTGAGCGCGCTGGTCGTGATGCGTCCCGTCGCCTCGACGCCTGCCATCGTGAAATCGCCGCGCCACGCCGCGCCCACTAGTCGAAAAGTAACGGCGAGCGGTCCCGTCGTCGTCGCCGCACTCCAACGCCCGGCGAGCGATGGCAGCGTAGGTGTTGGAGTCGGCAAAACCGGCGCGCCGATGTAGCCGGAAATCGTCGGCGAGCGACCAAACTGTTCGTAAATATCTACGGCTTGGGCGAACAAAGAGATAACGCCAGCGGTGGGAGGTGACCACTCGCACTGTCCGGCTTTTTGCGTCGTCGCCCGCGCGTCAATCGTGCAGATGATTTGGGGCTGCGCTTGCCCAGACGCATAGCCCCACAATTCGATGCGTTCCAGTTCCGCGTTCCCTTTGCCGCTGAACGCGATGCGCAGCGGCGACAGGCTGGCAAAATGATCGGTCGGTTGAATCAGTTCCGCCGTGGGCGGGGGTGGCGGTTGCATCCGCGCGGTTGGAGTCGCGCGCGGCGTGCGCGTACGCGTCGGCGTGAAAGTGGGCGCGGGGGTGAGGGTGGACTGTTCCGGACGCAACAACGTGATGGTTTGCGTCACTTCCTTGATGTTGCCATAAGCGTTGATCGCGCGCGCGACGAGCGCATAATCGCCCGGGTTCGCGTTCTGCCAGATGACTTGGGCAGTGAGTGCGGTCTGGCGCGTTGGGCTGTCGCTCGAAAATGTGCCAAGGAGTTCCTTGCCGCTCCGGAGTTCGACGCGCGCGACGCCGCTGGCATCGAGCGCGCGGACGGTGATGGTGATCGGCTCGTTGGCGAGTGCGCGGGTTCGCTCGACCGCGAGCGAGAGGACGGGCGACCGGTTGTTGACGACGAGGACTTTGAGCGCGGCAGAATCAGTCGTTTGGCCCTGACCATCGCGGGCGCGGACGAAGAAGGTGTGTGTGCCGGGCACGAGGGCGTGCCATACGAAACTAAAGGGGAAAGGGGTCTGCCCGGTCGGGTCTTGGGCAGTGATGTAGGTGTACAATTGGTTGTCCACAAAGAGATCGAGCCGCGTCACGCCTACTTCATCGGTCGCCACACCCGCGATCGTAAGGAGGCTGCCGAAATCCACTTGCGGCGTACCGACAGGGTAGACGATGATGGAAGTGGGCTTGCGCGCGTTGGCGACGACGTTGACCGTGACCTGATCGGGCACGCTCGAGCGATTGTTCACATCGAACGCGACGACGCGCAAGGTGTGCGCGCCGATCTGGGTCGGCGTCCAAGGGAGAATCGCCGCAAAGACCGGCGGCGCGGGGATGGGCGCCGTTGCGACCTGCACCGGCGTGCCCTCGTCGGTCAGTTCGACGCGCGCGATGCCATTCTCGCTCGCGGCGTAGGCGACGGCGTAGAAGGTTTGATGGACGCCAATGGGCGCGCTGGCTTGCGGCGCGAGCATCTGGACGAGTGGAACCGGAGCGACGCGCGTAGGTGTTCCCTCCGAGCCGGATCTGAGGGGTGTGGGCGCGACCACAGTGGCGAGTGCGGGGGTGGAGGTGGGAAAGGGCACGAGCACCGATGGCTCGGTCGGCGCGTCGAGCGCGCGTGTCGCGGTTGCCGTCAACGGCGCGGACGTGATGATGGATTCGCACGCGGTCTGTGCGAGCAAGAGAGCGACGAGGAGGGCAAGCCGACAAAACCCAACAGGCGAATCAGGACGCGTGACGCGTGAAAGGTAAGACGCGGTAGGGAGTGTATTTTTCATTCGCAAGCGCATTGCGCGCATTATAGCGCAAAATGGGCAGGGGTCAAAGCCGGCGCGCCTCCTGCAATAGAAAACATTCACAATAGTTGTCTGCCACGATCCCTTGTGTTCCAAGTGCGCCTTCGACCGCAAGATATAGGGCGCCGTTCTTATTGTGAATGTTCTCTAATCTAAACGATTCCGCCAGCAGAGACACACCCAGTACCTCCGTCGTCGTAATTGGGGGTTTGGGGCAGCAGGTCTCGCGGTGGGGTAGCACCACAGTAAATCGTGGACATGGGGGTTCAGGGGGCTTTGCCCCCT
>DYLA01000090.1 GCA_020722265.1 Anaerolinea sp. | reverse complement strand
AGCCCTACGAGAAACCGGAAGTGATCTACCGCGCACCGCTAGAGGCGACGGCAGGACAATGCACGCAGCCGCTGGGCAAAGCCACCCTGGTGGGTGGTTGTACTGTTCTCCAGAGTTAGCGCCCTTGCCGGTTTGTGTGCCGCTCCCTACTCAGCCAAGATTTCGCACCTGCAAACTTGAAAAGCCACAATGCCCAGCCCAAGCCAAAATGCTACGCTCATCTCTTTCACTTGGGCAAGGGTGCGAAAGCTTGGCTCAGAAACTTGCGAACGCGCATTCGTGGTATGGCACGTAGCGGGGTTTGCAGAGTTCCGTCCCGCGGACGCCAACGTGACTCCACTGCGCTGCGTCGCTGACTACGAACATGCTCGCCACGTTTCTGTTCTTGCGCATACCTCCCAACGCTATGAGCGTCTCGCAATAATAGGGGGTAGGTGGTTACGAGGCGGAGCATTTGCGAATGCGCTCGCTGAAGGAATTCCGGCGGGTGGAGGCAAGTGCTCCGCCTTCGCGTGTGCAGAACTCAAGCCCAATGTGCCAACCGAGCCGAATATGCAAGATGCCAAGCCAAGGATTGATGTGGCGTCTGGGGTATGGTTTGCGCTTTTGATAGCCTTGGTTCTCGCGTTAGGCGCGTGCAACGCTGCACCCGCGCGCATCGTCGTCCAATGGACGACCGCGACGGAGATCAACACGGCGGGGTTCAACGTGTACCGCGCGGAACGCGCGGAAGGTCCGTACGTCAAAATCAACCCGCAACTCATCCCCGCCTCCACCGACCCTGTGCTCGGCGGCAAGTACACGTTCGAGGACAGCGACGTTGCGCCAGGACGAACGTACTACTACGAACTGGAAGACGTGGAGTATAGCGGCGCGACCGCGCGGCACGGTCCCATCGTCATCACCGCGTCGGGCGGATGGGGACAAATCGAGTGGGCGATGAGCATCGGCGTTGGCGCACTGGTGCTCGCTTGGGTGCTGTGGCGCACGCGGCGTTCCAACTCGACCGGCGTTCGGCGCATCAACGAATGATGGTGGCTCGTCATTCGTTTTTCGTTACCCATTGCTTGCAAGTCCAGAAAGGAATTCGATGTACGTGAGGAATCCAAACCGGTGGTTGATGCTGATTCTGCTCGCGGCTGGCAGCGCGCTCGCGCTGGTTGCGCTGCACGCCGCCGCGCCTGCACGCGCCCAATCGCCTACACTCGACCCGGCGAAGGTGCGCGTGTTGCAATCCGACGCGAGTCGCATCATCCTCGAATTTTCCGCGCCCACGTACACCGCACAACCACGCACCCTCGGCGGCGCGCGCTATCTCGCGCTGACGATTCCCGGCTTGGGCGTCACCGGCGAACCGGGCAAGCCGCAATTGCCGGTGCAAGGCGCGATGCTCGGCATTCCACCCGGTGCGGTCGCCGCGCTCAAAATCGTTGCAGACGATTCGACGCGCGTCAAACTGAGCGCGCCGCCTCTCCCCGCGCCGACCGCGCGCGCCGAATACGATCTCACGCGCACCGCGCCGCGCGCAGTGCGCTATGTGACGGTTCCCGACGCGGCGACGTACGCCGCGAATCGGCTTTACCCCGCCGATGCCGCGCGCATCGGCACGGATAGCCAGTGGCGCAGCCAGCGCTATCTGACGATTCAATTCTATCCGCTCCAATACAACGGCGCGACGCGCGAGTTGACGTTCCATCGGCGTCTGCGCGTCGAGATCACCTTCACGTATCCGCGCGGACAAACGCGCGCCGCGCTCGGCGGCGCGGTCAACGAAGGCACGCTCGAAGCCACCTTGAAGACGATGCTCCTCAACTACGATTCCGCCAAGGCGTGGCGCGCCAAAACCGCCGCGCCTGGCGCCCGCGCGCCCCAGTCCACGCGCAGCGGCGACCCGTGGTATCGCGTGGCGATCAACAGCGACGGAATGTACAAGATCACCTGCGCACAATTGCAAGCGCTCGGCGCAACTCCCGATCCCAACACCATCAAGATTTACAAACAAAACACCGAACTCGCTCTCTATCAAGCGTGGTCGAGCGGCGATCCTTGCGACGGCGATCATTACATCGCGTTTTGGGGACAGGGACTCGACACCAAATACACCGATACGAACGCCTACTGGCTCACCTACGGCGGCGCGGACGGCAAACGAATGACGACGCGCGATGGTAGCGGGAGCGGCAGCGCAACGACCGAGTACACGCACACCGTTCACGTCGAAGACAACCGCTATTATCATTCGATGATACCCCATCTCGAAGGTTTTGAGCACTGGTACTGGGAAATTCTTTCGAGCGCGTGGCTGCCGTTCACCTTCACTGTCTCCAGTCTCGTGACGACGCCGCCGTACTCGGCGACGCTCGATTTCAATCTGGCGGCGTACACGACCGGCGCGCACCGCACCCAAATCCGCATCAATGGTTATACCACACCGATTACCGAAGTGGTGTGGAGTGGCATGGGACCGCTGACCGGCACGGTCTCGTTCCCGATGACCTATCTGGCGGACGGCGACAATTACATCCACGTGGCGGAGAGCGAGCCGGGCAGCATCGTCGTCGTGGACCATTTCGATGTGGCGTACACCCGCGCGTTCGTCGCGCTGACCGATACACTGCGCTTTAGGCAACCGAACGCGGGCGCGTGGCAATACACCATCAGCAATTTTTCCACCAACGCGATTCTGGGTTTCGACATCACCGATCCGTTCAACGTCGTTCACATCACTTCGCCGAACATTTTTCCGAGCGGCTCGTACTCGTACCAATTCGCCGATAATCAGTCCAGCGCGCGCGAGTACAACGTGCTCGCCGCGGCGCAGTTCGAATCGCCTGCGAGCATCGTGCTGGACACGGCATCTGATCTGAAGAACACGTCGAACGCCGCCGATTACATCGTCATCGCGCACGATAGTTTTGTGTCCAACGTCCAGCCGCTCGCGGCGTTCCGTCAATCCCAAGGACTGCGCGTCAAGGTCGTGGCGGTGCAAGATGTGTACGACGAGTTCAACGACGGCGTGCTCGATCCGCAAGCGCTGCGCGATTTTCTGGCGTACGCCTACTCGAAGTGGACGCCGCCCGCGCCGGCGATGGTGCTCCTCGTCGGCGACGCGCATTTCGATCCGCGCGGCTATTGTCTCACCGCAGGCAAATGTCCCCAGTCTGGCGGCATCGTCACGCCGCCCGATTCGATTTTCATTCCTGCCCCTTTGCGAATCGTGGACAGCCAGCATTACGAATCGGCGGACGATAATTTCTATGTCGCCTTCAACGATGGCAGCGGTGACTTTTTGCCGCAAATGGCGCTGGGGCGGTTGCCTGCCAACAGCACGGCGGAAGTAGACGCGCTGGTCAACAAAATCTTGACCTACGAGCAAAGCACGCCCGCGGGCGCGTGGCGCGCGCGCGTTTCGTTCGTCTCCGATAACGCGTACAACGCGGATGGCACTGCCGATGGCGGAGGAAATTTCTGGGCGTACTCGGACGCGATTGCCGCGAATCCGTACTATCTTCCGACGACGTACCAAGTCAATCGCGTGTACTACAACCCGTGCGATCCCAACACCTATCGGCAATGCGCGCTGCCATACCCGTACTACACGACGGAGGCAGAGACACACGCCGCCGCGCTCGACGCCATCAATCAAGGCAGCGTGATCGTCAACTACGTGGGACACGGCTCGGTGGTGCAATGGGCGCACGCCATTTTGGCGATTGGCGACGTGGATACGCTCTCCAACGGTTACAAATTACCGTTCATGGTGGATATGACGTGCGATACCGGCTATTACATTCATCCCGCGACGACGATTCCCGGTTTGGCTGAGAAGAACGTTCGCCGCGCGGGCAATGGCGCGCTCGCGGTCTGGGCGGCAACGGGCTGGGGCTATTCCGATGACCACGACTTTTTGGATCGCGGTCTCTTTGAAGCCATCTTTCACAACGGCGAGCGACGCCTCGGTCCCGCCACGCTGGCTGGCAAAGCCATGCTCTGGACGTACACTTCACCGCCATCGGATCGGCAAATCGAAGCGATGAAAATGTTCGTGCTGCTCGGCGATCCCGCCTCGCGCTTGCAACTGGGCGCGGCAATCTACTTGCCGCTCATCTTGAGGTAGCCCAAACAGCCTCGACGAATCAACGTATGAACACCTGGCTGGCGAACGTTACTGACGCGCTGGTGGGCGCGCGCTTGCAGGCTGGCGAGACCGTGCGCTTCGCCGTGCCAACGGCGAGTATGTTGCCCACCCTCGCGCCGGGAGACCACGTCATCGTACGCCGTACGCGCGCGGACGAACTGGAACCGGGCGACATCGTCGTCGTCCGGAGCGAGGGTGCTGTTCCCGCCTGGATCGTGCATCGTTTGATCGCGCGGCGCATTGTGGACGGAGGGGCGCGTTTTGTCACCCAAGGGGACAACTGCGCCGCGCCGGACTTGGTCTGGACAGAATCGCGATTGTGTGGTATGGTTATAGCCGCGCAGCGACCGAACGCGGCGCTGCCGATAGACCTGCGCTCGCGGCGCGCGCGCGTCGTGGGCGCGTGGCTCGCGCTCCTCTCGCGCGTGCAGGGAAACGCACACGCTTTGCCGCGCGGACTCGCGCGGCGCGGCGCACTCAAGGCGAGTCGCGTCTTGCGGCGCGCTAGCGCAATCGCTGCGCGTAGGATAACAGGGTGACGTTTATGGACAGGCGTATCATCGTACTCGGCTGGCTGCTGCTTGTCGGCGCGCTCGTTCTACGGACCCCGCACGATGCCGCCGCGGCGGTTACGATTTCGTCGTTCAATGCCCAGTGGCAAAGCGGCAAAATCGTCGTCACTTGGAAGACGGCGAGTGAATTGAACAACGCTGGTTTCAACATCCTTCGGAGTGAATCTGCCAACGGAACGTTCAGCAAAGTCAATTTTACTCCGTCGAGACCAGAGTGTATGGGATCCGTAACGGGTTGTCAGTACTCGTTTACCGATAGTTCGGCAGCAGCCGGCAAGACGTACTATTACAAGTTGCAGAGCATAGATACGTCCGGCGGTACTGACACCTACTCGCAGACCGCCGTCGCGAGTGCGCCGGCTACTCCCACACCCACTGCCACCGCAACCCGCACGCGCACACCCACCCGGACCGCGACCCAAGTGCCGGGCGCGCCCACGTCAACGTCCGCGCCGCCCACAGCGACCGCGACGAGGCTGCAATTCACTCCCACGCGCACGCGCACCCTGCCGCCGGGCGTCCCATCGTCCACCCCGCTGCCAGTACAGACGCCCTGCCAGGGCGTCTGTATCACGCCCACCGCACGACGGGTCGCCATCGCACAACCCACGCCGACGACGGCGCGCGCCGGCGCAGGCAATCCACCTCCGCCGACTAAGGCGAGCGCGCCCACCCCCGCCGCAACCCAGATCGCGCTCGCGCCGCAAGAGCCGACCCCAGAGGCGGAGCAAGCAATCGTCGAAGAGTCGCCCAACGACGATGTGAGCGCGCGCGTCTGGCAACTTCTCGGCATCGGCGCGATTCTCTTTGCCGGCGTGCTGGGCTTGGGCGCACTGGCTTTTGGCGTGTTGACCCTGTTCCTTCTCTTTCGCCTCAACGCGCGCTAGCCACCGATGCGACGTTTCATCCTCGCCGTCGTCGTCCTGTGGATGACTGCTGGCTGCGGGACTGCGCCCGCGAGCGAATCGCCAACCCTCGAGCCGACTCACACGGCTCCGCGCGCAAAACTCTTTGTCCCCAGTGATGGAATATACCGCGTCACTGCCGCCGATTTGCAAGGCATCGGCGCAGACCCCACCCAACTCGACGCGGCGACACTCCAACTCTTTCGCGGCGAACGCGCCATCCCTCTCCGCCTTCTCGGTGAAGGCAAAGACCTCGCGTTCGAATTCTACGGTCAGGCGAGCGATTCCCCCTTTTCCGCGTTCGGCGTTTACTGGCTGACGTGGGGTGCAGCCCCCGGCGCGCGTATGCGCGAGGCAAACGCCGCCGCCGCGCGCGCCGCGCCCGCCGAATCGTTCACCAGCACCCTTCGCTTTTCACGTTCGAACTTGTACACGCCGCAATTCGGCGAAGCCGGCGCGCCGTGGTTCTGGCAGGCGATTGCCGCGCCGATGACGGCAACCTTTCCCCTCACGCTCCCTGCGGCGATCGCCGCACCCGCGCACGTGACGATAGAACTGTGGGCGAGCACGCAAGACCCGGTTTCGCCCGACCATCGCCTGCACGTCTTTTTCAACGACGTGCGCGTCGCCGAAGAGAGTTGGGACGGGCAAGGCGCGCGCCGCATCACCGCGACGATTCCGGCGAACGCCGTGCGCGCCGGCGCGAACGCGCTCCGCCTCGCCGCGCCCGGTGACACGCGCGCCCAGGTGGACATCGTGCTCCTCCGTTCGATTCAAGTGACCTACGCGCGCCGATTCCTCGCCGACGCGGACGCGCTCGAATTCGAGGGAGGCGCGGGGACGTACCGCCTCGAAGGATTCAGCGGCGATGCGATTGACCTGTTCGACATCACCGAGCCTGCCGCACCGATTCGCATCACCGATACGGCGATTGCCGCGCGCACTCTCACCTTCGCGAGCGACGCCGCCGCGCCGCGCCGCTGGCTCGCGGTCGGTCCGAACGCGCGCTCATCGGTCGCGCGCCTCGCCCCGATGACGCGGACGAACTTGCGCGCGCCGGACGTCGCCGCCGATTACCTCATCATCGCGCATCCGAATTTTCTCGGCGCGATTCAGCCGCTCGTCAAATGGCGCGAACAACGCGGCTGGCGCGTCCGCGTCGTGACGACCGAACAGGTCTATAACGAATTTGGCTACGGCGAAGAATCGCCGTTGGCGATTCGCGCCTTCCTCGAGTGGGCGCGGCGCGAATGGCACTCACCCGCGCTCCGCTTTGTCCTTCTCGTTGGCAAGGCGAGTTACGATTATCGCGATGATCTCCACGCGCCGAACAAGAACCTCTTGCCAACTTTTCTCGTCGAGACGCCGCACCTCCGCCAAGCCGCGAGTGACAATTGGTTCGTGACATCGGACGACCAGACCGGCCGCCCCGCGTTGGCAATCGGACGTATCCCCGCCAAAACGACTGAGCAAGTTTCGCGCATCGTGAACAAGACCATCGCCTACGAGTCCGCCACTAATCGTCCCGCTTGGCGCGCGCGCGCCCTCTTCGTTGCCGACGACAAGGATAGTTCGTTCGTGACTATGGCGGATATGTTTGCCCAGCGATTGCCGGCGGAAGTATCGGCGCAGAAAATCTACCTCGGCGAACGCCAAGGGGATGTGCAGGCGACGCGCGCGGAAATCGTCAAGCAGTGGAACGCCGGCGCGCTCTTGCTCGTCTACATCGGTCACGGCTCGATTGACACGTGGGCGGAGGGACCGCTGTTCAGTACCGAGCATCTGGGGGAAATCAAGAACGGAGAGCGTTTGCCGATTCTGGTGACACCAACCTGCCTCGATGGTTTCTTTTATCATCCGCAAAAAGATTCGCTCGCCGAAGCATTGCTGTTCGAGAGCGAAGGTGGTATCGTCGCGGGGCTGGTGCCCACCGGGCTTTCGATGCCGGGCGCGCAGGAGACGCTGATGACCGCTTTTTTTGCCGAGTGGTTTAGCAGTCCAGCGCCGACGCTGGGTGAAGCGATGTTGCGCGCCAAGCAAAAGGTCGCGACGGACGCGCCGGATGTGCGCGAGGTGATCGAGACGTTTGGATTGCTCGGCGATCCCGCGCTGGCGGCGGGCAGGTGAGAGGCGAAAGCCGCAAGCCTCGCGTCACGGCAGCGAGATTCGCGTCGGCAGTTTGCTATGATCTCCGATCGGCTGGCCTAGCGCGTCGAACGCTGCAAGACGCGCGCCGGTCGCCGCGTCGTACATTCCCAAGATGATGGTGTACTCGCCCGGCGGCGCGTCGCGCGGAATCGCAATGTCGTACGCGTCGGCAAGGTACTCTCCCTTGACCCAGGTGGTCGTTGGGAACGCGCCCGCGCCGGGAATTTGATCGCGCTGGGCGCGCCGCGTGCCGTCGGCGTCGAGGATGTGGACGAAGACGGTGTACGAGGTCTGGGTTGACGCCAGCGCGTGCCAGTACAGCACCAATCGAGTCGCGCGCGGGTCACTGTACAGGTCATAGCCGATCACGCGCGCGAGTTCACCGAACCGCACGTCCATTGTTTGCGCCGGCGTCGGCGCGCCGAAATAATGCGCGCGCCCTTGTGCCGTCAGTTTTCCGATTTCGCGCGGCGACGCGCGTGCGTCGTCCGCGCTATCCACCAGCGCAACGACGAGCCGATAATCGCCGTCCGGGGCGTCACCGCGCAGCATCAGCGTTTGCGGATCGCGGACGATTTCGCCGGGCTGCCAGCGCGTCGTCGGATAGATGTCGCGCGCGGGCGCGGCGCGCGTTTCGGCAAACACGTTCCCGCGCGCGTCGAGGGCTTGCAATCGAACGACGTAATGGTGTGGCAGCGCGCGCGTCGCCTGCCAGAACAAGGTGATCGGCGTAGCCTCGCCGGGACGCCAAACGCGCGGTGCGTCGTAGCCGAGCAGGCGCACGCCTTCCGTGAGGTCAATCGTCGCGCGGTGGGGAATCGCCGCAAGATTCGGCTGTGCCGGCGCAACCACCTGCACGCGCGCGAGGGTAGCGTCGCTTTGGCTGAGCCGCGTGCCATCCTGCGCGCGATACACCGCCAGTCGGATTTCGTACTCGCCGGGCGGCGTGCCGAGTGGCACGGCGAAACCGATGCGCTGCCAGTCGCGCGCGAGTTCGCGATCGTCCTGCGCCCACAAGTTGCCATTTCGATCCAGCAGCCGCAAACTTGCCTTGAATTCCTCTGCGGCGCGCGCGCTCCATGCGAAACGCGCGCGCACAATGTCCTGTCCCGCCGCGACCGGCTCGGTCGAAATCCCCCAGTCCGCCAGGGTCACGCCTTGCTCGAACGCGATCGGGCGCGGCGCGCGGGGCAGGGGAGGATCGGGCGCACGCACAAAGAGTTCTAGCCGCGTGGTGCCGTGCCAACTGTCAACGACCGAGTACGCCTGCGCGCGCAAATCCGCGTCGAGTGCGTCTTCGAGTATCCGTCCGAGCGTTTGCAGCGACATCAGCCAGACGCGCGGATTTTTTTCCAGCAGCGTGTCGAGATCGCGCCGACGCTGCGCCGAGTCGTTGATCCACGTGTCGTTCGGCGTCTCGGTGACGGTAAGGGGCGCGCCAGCGTAGTAGGTTTCGAGGTAGCCAATCTGCCAAGGGTACACGGCCAGCAGATTGTCGCCGGGCTGCGCCAGCGATTGGATCTCCGCGATGAGCGGACGGTAATCGTCTTGGGGATAACGCGGGACGGTGTAGAAATCGTACAGCGACGCGGCGGAGATGAGCGCGGTGGCGCCGAGCGCGAGCGCGCCGAGACTCGCGCGGCGTGTCCAGAGAGTGCAGATGCCGAGCGCGGCGAGAAGGTAGAACGCGGGCGCGGCAAAGAGCAGCAACCGCTCGAAGCGAATGGGATGGAAGGGATAGACGAGGTTGACGAGATAGCCCGACGCCAGAGGGATCCCAAGTGACAGGGTGACAGCGCTCCACGTCTTCACCTCGCCGCGTCGCCGTAGCCATCCCCAGAAGCCGACGGCAACGAGCGCGATGGGCAGCGCGCTTGCCCACGCCAGCCACGTCCACGCGGTCAAATGTCCGGTAGAGAACGCGGCGAGGTGTTGAGCGAGGAAGGTCACGGGATCGAGCGGCGGATATTTTTCGAGCGCGACTTTGGCGGTTACATAAGCATAGAGTTTGGGGACGGCGTAGAGCATCCAAGGGAGGTAGAGCAGGGCGATGGCAAACCACGCGAGAATTTTCGATTTCAGATTTTTGCGATTCCAGAGAAAGGCGAGCGCGATCTCCAAGAGGACGATGAAGGCGGCATAGTACTGCGTGTACAGCGCGGCGGTGGTGACGAGAATGTAGGCGAGCATCGGTCGGCGGTCGGTGCTCGCGAACGATTCCACGAACAGGTCGAGGGAGGCGAGTGCCAGCAGCGTCACCAGTCCGTACATCCGCACCTCTTGCGAATAGTACACGTGCAGGGGCGAGAGGGCGAGCAGGGACGCCGCGGTGAGCGCGACGCGCGCGTCGAACAGTTTGCGCGCGAGCGCGTACAGCAACGGAATCGTCGCGATGCCGAGCGCGACCGAAAGCCACCGCGCGGCAACATCGCCCGTGCCGATGAGCGCGAGCCAGAGTTGCAAGAGGGCGTAGTAGAGAGGGGGGTGAATGTCAATCGCCGTACGCGCGAGCAGCGTCCCCAAATCGCGCGTGGCGAAAAAGAGGCTGTACCCTTCGTCCCACCACAGCGGCTGAAAATCAAGACGGAAAACGCGCAGCGCGAGCGCGAGGAGTAGGATGGGTACGAGCGGGGATACGCCTCGCAGAAAACGGGCTGCGTTATCGCGCGCGTTCCCAATCAATGTAGTATCGTCCCCCGCTCGCGTCGAAGGTGATCTTGACATCGGTTGAGATTGGCGTTAGGTCGGTTGCGGAGCGAACCAAGCGGAGGGTGAGCGGACCGTCGAACCATCCTGCCGAGGCGTCGAGTTGATAGTTGAACATATTCTTTTCTTCGAAGCAACTGACACCCCATTCCGGGTTCAGTTCGATGGGGTAGCGCGAGGTGGTCTTGCCGATCACTTTGCCGCTCTTGCCGAGCAGCACGACCGTGATGCCGCCGACGTAACCCTCCCCCGGTGAACTGATGCGTCCTTTGATTTCGAACGTTCCCGGACCTGCGGGGCAGCGACCCTGATTGCCGTGACTCGCTTGTTTCCACTCGAACTGGGGCGCGGGCGGCGCGGTGGGGGCTTTGGTGGCAGGGCGCACGGTGGCGGCAGGACGCCGGGTGGTGGGCGATGGAACGAGGGTTGCTGTTGGCGCGGGCGTGGGAGTATCTTCGGGCGTTGGAGTGACGGTGGGGCGCGGCGTAAAAGTTGGGCGCGGCGTGCGCGTGGGTGTGGAAGTGGGACTGACGAACGCGATCAAATTGCCGGCATCGCAGGCGAGCAGTGCGAAGATCACGAGGGCTATGCCCAGCAAGAACAATTCGCGATTCCGTTTCAAATCCTGGACTCCTTTCTGTTGTCGTGCCGCATTATACCCGCGACGAAAAGAGTTGGCAAATTGCTGTTCGGGTAGCACCACAGTAAATCGTGGACATGGGGGTTCAGGGGG